>NZ_JBSFEV010000024.1:0-150215 GCF_053594615.1 Streptomyces sp. NPDC001858 | reverse complement strand
CCTGCCGTCGGAGATGATGAGCGGCGACGTGGAGATCTTCCGCGGCGAGCTCGCACAGCTCATGTACGAACGCACCCGCGGCGACGTCGAGTACGTCTTCGGCGACTCGATCGCCACCCTCACGGACACCGCCGCCGGCGTCGACGTGACCTTCGAGGCGGGCGCCCCGCGCTGCTTCGACCTGGTGATCGGCGCCGACGGTCTGCACTCGAACACCCGGCGGCTGGTCTTCGGCGACGAGTCCCGCCACCTGCGCTTCCTCGACCACTACGTGGCCGGCTTCGAGGTCCCCAACGACCTGGGGCTGGACCGCACCGGCCGGCTGTACAGCGAGCCGGGCCGCGCGATCGCCCTCGGCAACTACGACGGGAACCCGGACCGCGCGGGCGCGCTGCTGGTCTTCCGGTCGGAGCAACTGTCGTACGACCGGCGGGACTTGGCCGCGCAGAAGCGGATCCTCGCGGAGCGGTTCGCGGGGATGGGCTGGGAGGCGCCGAACGTGCTCGAAGCGCTGGCGGACGCCGACCGGTTGTACTTCGACGAGATCGCCCAGATCCATGTCGACCGCCTCGCCCAGGGCCGGGTGGCGCTGCTCGGGGACGCCGGGTACGGCGCGACCATGGGCGGCATGGGGACGGGCGTCGCGATCGTCGGCGCGTATGTGCTGGCGGGCGAGCTGGCTCTGGCGGGCGGCGACCACCGCACGGCGTTCGCCGAGTACGAGAGCAGGATCCGGTCCTTCGCCAAGGGCTGCCAGAAGATCTCCGGCAACGTGGGCCCGTTCTTCGCCCCGCCGACCGAGCGGCGCATCCGCAGCCGGGACCGGATGTACCGGCTGCTCAGCTCGCGCCTGATGGGGGGCTTCTTCAAGCGGCTCACCGAGAAGGCGGCGACGGACATCAAGCTCCGGCCGTACCCCGCGTGAGCTCCCACCCGTGGTCCACGGGACCGATCCCCGCGCCGAGGGCGAACCCGGCGGCGATGGCCCCGGTGACGTATCTCTTGGCCGCCGCCACCGCCTCCGGCACGGACTCTCCCCTCGCCAGCTCGGACGCGATCGCGGAGGCGAGCGTGCAGCCCGTGCCGTGCGTGTGCCGGTTGTCGTACCTCGGCGCGCGCAGCCAGTGCTCCTCGGCGCCGTCCGTCAGCAGATCGACCGCGTCGCCGGGGAGATGACCGCCCTTGATCAGCACCCAGCGCGGCCCGTACGCCAGCACGGCGGCCGCCGCGGTCCGCAGCTGCTCCTCCGACTCGACCTGGACGCCCGTCAGTTGGGCCACTTCGTCGAGGTTCGGGGTGGCGACGGTGGCGACCGGCAGCAGCTTCTCGCGTACGGAGTCCAGCGCGGAGGCGGCCAGCAGAGCGTCCCCGTGCTTGGAGACGCCGACCGGGTCGACGACCACGGGAGCGTCCGTGCCCGCGATCAACTCGGCCACGGCCTCGACGAGTTCGGCGGAGGCGAGCATGCCGGTCTTCACCGCCTGCACGCCGATGTCGTCGACGACGCTGCGGTACTGCGCCCGTACGGCCGCCACCGGCAGCTCCCAAGCGCCTTGCACGCCAAGGGAGTTCTGCGCGGTGACCGCCGTGACGACGCTCATGCCGTGCACGCCCAGCGCGAGCATCGTCTTGAGGTCGGCCTGGATCCCCGCCCCGCCGCCGGAGTCGGAGCCCGCCACCGTCAGGACGCGCGGCCTCACTGTTCCAGGTCCCCGAAGTGGTCCCAGCCGCCCTTGCTGGTCCAGGGCGCCCCGTCGACCGTCACCTGGGGCAGGGCGGAGGGGTTGAGGACCTCGCCGATCACCTTCCAGCGGGCGGGGAGTTTCACGTCCGGCGGGAAGGTCGCCACGATCGCGTGGTCCTCGCCGCCGGTGAGCACCCACTGGATGGGGTCGACGCCGACGGCCTGCCCGATGTCGTTCATCTGCGTCGGGATGTCGATGGCGCCGGAGCGGATGTCGATACGGACCTTGCTGGCCTCGGCGATGTGCCCGAGGTCGGCGATCAGCCCGTCGCTGACGTCACACATCGCCGTCGCGCCTAGCGCGGCCGCGGCCGGACCGGCGTGGTACGGCGGCTCGGGGCGGCGGTGGGCCTCCACGAAGGCGCGGGGCGAGCGGAAGCCGCGGGAGAGGACCGCGTACCCGGCGGCGGACCAGCCGAGCCAGCCGGTCACCGCGACGAGGTCGCCGGGCTGGGCGCCGCCCCGGGTGACCGGTTCCTGGTTGCGCAGATCGCCGAGCGCGGTGATCGACACCATGATCGTGTCGCCCCGTACGACGTCGCCGCCGACCACGGAGGCGCCGGCCACCTGGCATTCGTCGCGCAGGCCGTCCATCAGCTCGGACGGCCAGGTGACCGGCAGTTCGGCGGGCACGACGAGGCCGAGCAGCACGGCCGTCGGCACCGCGCCCATGGCGGCGATGTCGGCGAGGTTCTGCGCGGCGGCCTTGCGGCCGACGTCGTAGGCCGTGGACCAGTCGCGGCGGAAGTGCCGGCCCTCCAGCAGGATGTCGGTGCTGGCCACCACCCGCCGGTCGGGCGCGGCGACCACCGCGGCGTCGTCGCCGGGGCCGACCCGGACCGCCGAGGTGGTGGTGAGACGGGAGGTGAGCTCCCTGATGAGCCCGAACTCCCCGAGCTCACCAACAGTGCCCTTCATTGCCCTTTCGCCCCTTCTTTGCCTGTCCGTGCCCGGTCGCGCTTAACCAGTGTCCTCGATACGGTCGAGAGAGCCGTCAAGTTCTGCCGTGCCCGCACCCCGGCGCGCGAGCCGCCGTCTCCGCAGGTCTCCCCGCTGCGCGCGGCGACGCGATACCGTGGCGTTCCCTTTCCCCACATGATCCTCGTGGCCGCCCTGGAGGTTCCGTGGTACAGGCGTACATCCTCATCCAGACGGAAGTCGGCAAAGCGTCGATCGTCGCCGAGGAGATCAGCAAGATTCCTGGCGTGGTCCAGGCCGAGGACGTGACGGGACCCTATGACGTGATCGTGCGGGCCCAGGCCGACACGGTGGACGACCTCGGCCGCATGGTGGTCGCCAAGGTCCAGCAGGTGGACGGGATCACCCGCACTTTGACCTGCCCGGTCGTGCATCTGTAGCCCCCGTCTAACCTTGGCCGGTGAACCTTTTCCGGCACCGGCCCATCGGCCTGCTCTCGCTCGCCCTGCTGCTCGCTGCGGTGGGCTGCTCCTCAGCAGACGGTGACACGTCGGCGGCGGTTCCCAGCCCCTCGGCAACGGTCACCGAGCTGTGCCGAAACCTGGACAAGGAGCTGCCGTCCACCGTGGACGAGCAGAGCCGCCGGGATCCCTCACCCGCGTCCGCGCTGACCGCGGGCTGGGGGAACCCGGCGATCATACTGCGCTGCGGTGTCGAACGACCCGAGAAGATGAGCGACGAGAACGCGGACGGCGTCGAGGTCGATGGCGTCGGCTGGCTGCTGGAGGAGCAGGACGGCGGCTCGTTCCGGTTCACCACGACGCTGCGCAGGGCCTACGTCGAGGTGACGATCCCCGGGGACCGCGCGGGAGACGGCATGGCACCGCTCGTCGACGTCGCCGCCTCCGTCAAGAAGGCGATCCCCGAGGGGATCGCCGACTAGGCGCTCCGCCGGCCGTGTCGATGTCAGCGCCTCGCGCCCCTCACCGCAGCCGACCTCGCCCGAACCGCTCAGACGCACAGGTGGATCAGCGCAGCCCCGTCGAACGCCGCAGCGCCGCCTGGACCAGGCGGTCCACCAGCTCCGGGTACTCGATGCCGCTCGCCTGCCACATCGCCGGGTACATCGAGATCGGCGTGAAGCCGGGCATGGTGTTGATCTCGTTGATGACGAACTGGCCGTCCTCCGTGAGGAAGAAGTCCGCACGGACCAGGCCCTCGCAGGACGCCGCCTCGAATGCGTCCACGGCGAGGCGCTGCACCTCGGCGGTCTCCTCGGGGGTCAGCGGCGCCGGGACGATCCCCGGGGTCGAGTCGATGTACTTGGCGTCGAAGTCGTAGTACGCGTGCGTGTCCGGCGGCGGGATCTCCGCCGGGGCGGAGGCGCGGGGGCCGTCCTCGAACTCCAGGACGCCGCACTCGATCTCGCGGCCCCGCAGCGCGGCCTCGACCAGGAACTTCGGGTCGTGGCGGCGGGCCTCGGCGATCGCCTCGTCGAGTCCGGAGAGGTCGTCCACCTTGGTGATGCCGATGGACGAGCCCGCGCGCGCGGGCTTCACGAACAGCGGCCAGCCGTGCTCGCCGGCCAGGTCGACGATCTTCTTGCGGGCGGCCGACTCGTCCTGCTCCCACTCGCGCGGCCTGATCACCGTGTACGGGCCGACCTTGAGCCCGAACGAGGTGAACACCCGCTTCATGTACTCCTTGTCCTGGCCGACGGCCGAGGCGAGCACGCCCGAGCCGACGTACGGGACGCCGGAGAGCTCCAGCAGGCCCTGGAGGGTGCCGTCCTCGCCGTAGGGGCCGTGCAGCACCGGGAAGACGACGTCGACCTCGCCGAGCGCCTTGGGCACGGATCCGGGCTCGTAGTAGACGACTTCGCGGTTGGCGGGGTCGACGGGGAGCACCACGCCGCCGTCCCGCGACTCGGCGAGCTCGTCGACGTCGGGCGTGCGGCGGTCGGTGATCGCCATGCGCTCGGGCTCGTCGGCGGTGAGGAACCAGCGGCCCTCACGCGTGATGCCGATCGGCAGGACCTCGTACTTGGTCCGGTCGATGGCCCGCAGGACCGCGCCGGCCGTGACCACGGAGATCCCGTGCTCGGAGCTGCGTCCGCCGAAGACGACGGCCACCCGCGGCTTGCGAGAGGGCGCTTGAGGGCTCTGGGGGAGGTTCTCGGTGCTCATATCGGCATGAGAGTACCCGGTGGTAGGGCCGTGAGTCAGCGTCCGCCCACCGGGTTCGCTCAGCGTCGTTCGGGCTTCGCGCTGCGCGACATCAGCTCCTTGAGGGCGACCACCGGAGGCTTGCCCTCGTGGACGATGTCGACGACCGTCTCGGTGATGGGCATGTCGACGCCGTGCCGGCGGGCCAGATCCGCCACGGACTCGCAGGACTTGACGCCCTCGGCGGTCTGCCGGGTGACCGCGATGGTCTCCTGCAGCGTCATGCCCCGGCCGAGGTTGGTGCCGAAGGTGTGGTTGCGCGACAGCGGCGAGGAACAGGTCGCCACCAGGTCGCCGAGGCCCGCGAGTCCGGCGAAGGTGAGCGGGTCCGCGCCCATCGCCAGGCCCAGCCGGGTGGTCTCGGCCAGGCCGCGCGTGATCAGCGAGCCCTTGGCGTTGTCGCCGAGCCCCATGCCGTCCGCGATGCCCACCGCGAGGCCGATGACGTTCTTGACCGCGCCGCCCAGCTCGCAGCCCACCACGTCGGTGTTGGTGTACGGGCGGAAGTACGGCGTGTGGCAGGCGGCCTGGAGCCGCTGGGCGACGGCCTCGTCGGTGCAGGCGACGACGGCCGCGGCCGGCATGCGGGAGGCGATCTCCTTGGCGAGGTTGGGTCCGGTGACCACGGCGATCCGGTCCTGGCCCACCTTGGCCACGTCCTGGATCACCTCGCTCATCCGCATGGTCGTGCCGAGCTCGACGCCCTTCATCAGCGACACCAGGACGGTGTCCGGGGCGAGCAGCGGCGTCCAGTCGGCGAGGTTGGCGCGCAGGGTCTGGGAGGGCACCGACAGGACCGTGTAGTCGGCGTCGGCTGCGGCCTCGGCGGGGTCCGTCGTGGCCCGCAGGTTCTCCGGAAGCTCGATGCCGGGGAAGTAGTCGGGGTTGGCGCGGCTGGTGTTGATCGCCTCGGCCACCTCGGGACGCCTCGCCCACAGGGTGACGTCACACCCCGCGTCGGCGAGCACCATGCCGAAGGCCGTCCCCCACGAACCGGCGCTGAACACCGCCGCCTTCACGGACTTGCTCACTTGCTGTTCTCCCCCTCGTGCTCATGACTGATCTCCGCGTGCCCGGGCTCCGCACCGGCGTCCGCGTCGGCCTCGGGGCCGGTCTCCTCCTGGGTGCGGCGGCGCTGCTCGGCCCGCTCCAGGCGCGGGTCGTAGGGCGTCTCGGGCGCCCGCTCGCCGCGGATCTCCTCCAGCTGGCCGGTGACGGCCGCCATGATGACCTCCGTCGCCTCCTTGAGGAGCTCGGGGGTCATCTCCTGGCCGTAGAACCGCGCCAGGTCCACGGGCGGGCCCGCGAGCACATGGTGGGTCTTGCGCGGCAGGACGTTGAGCTTCTTGGCGTACGGCGGCAGAAGTTCGTTGGCGCCCCACTGGGCGACGGGGATCACCGGGCACTTGGTGGTCAGGGCGACGCGCGCGGCGCCCGTCTTGGCGACCATGGGCCACTGGTCGGGATCCCGGGTGATGGTGCCCTCCGGGTAGAACGCGACGCACTCTCCGCGTTCCACGGCCTCGATCGCGGCCCGGAAGGCGCTGAGCGCGTCCGTGGTCTCGCGGTAGACGGGGATCTGTCCGGTGCCGCGCATCGCGGCGCCGACGAATCCCTCCTTGAAAAGCCCGCTCTTCGCGAGGAATCGCGGCACCCGCCCGCTGTTGTACTGAAAATGCGCGTACGCGAAGGGATCGACATGCGAATTGTGGTTCACCGCGGTGATAAATCCACCCTCGGCCGGAATGTGCTCCATTCCGCGCCAGTCCCGCTTGATCAGAACCACCAGCCAGGGTTTGCAGAGGACCGCTGCGAAGCGGTACCAGAAGCCGATTCTGCGGCTGGGCACGCGGACACCTTCCTCTAGGACTTCCCAAGCCTGCTCCCGGGCCTGGGGCCGCACAAGTGTCGCCCCGGGCCGCCGGTCTGTCGAGAACACGGTACGCCCGGCCGCCCGACCGGCGGATGTGCCGGGTGACAATGGCCGCGACGAGAAAGGAACGGTACTCCGGTGCAGTGGACCTTGGTCATACCCCTCAAGCCCTTGGCGCTGGCCAAGAGCAGGCTCGCGGACACCGCCGCCGACGGGCTGCGCCCGGGTCTCGCCCTCGCCTTCGCCGAGGACACCGTGGCGGCCGCGCTGGCCTCGCCCGCGGTGCGGGATGTGGCCGTGGTCACGGACGACGCGCTGGCCGGGCGCGCCCTGGCGGCCCTGGGCGCCCGGATCGTCGCCGACGAGCCGCGCACCGGGCTCAACGCCGCCCTGGCGCACGGCGCGGCCGCCGTGCGCGCCGCGCGCCCCGATTCTCCGCTCGCCGCCCTCAACGCCGATCTCCCCTCACTGCGCCCGCCGGAATTGGCCCGCGTTCTGGACGCGGCCGCGGAATTGCCGCGCGCTTTTCTCGCGGATGCGGCTGCAATCGGTACCACGCTGCTCGCCGTCGCCCCGGGCCGTGAATTGCTGCCCGCATTCGGCACGCGTTCCCGCGCCCGCCATCAGGCCTCCGGGGCCGTGGAACTCCGGCTCGACGCGGTGGATTCCGTGCGCCAGGACGTGGACACCGGCGAGGATCTGCGAGCGGCGCTGGCGCTGGGCGTGGGGCCCCGGACGGCCGCGGCGGCCGCGCGCCTGCTGATCCCCGGGCAGTAGGCTGCCGCCATGCAGGCGACCGCATACACGTACGACCCCGACACGCGCAGCGGACAGGTGCTGCTGGACGACGGGACACCGGTGCCGTTCGACGCGCCGGCGTTCGACGCGGGCGGCCTGCGGCTGCTGCGGCCCGGGCAGCGGGTGCGGATCGAGGTCGAGGGGCCGGCGGCGAGTCCCCGGATCACCCTCGTGACGCTGCAGACGTTCTGAGGCGGCTCCCTACGGGGGCCTGCCGGACACGCCGCGGGCCGGACTTCCGAGAGGGAGTCCGGCCCGGCGCGTGAGTGCCCCTGCTGCCCTACGGCTGGCGGGCGGTGGCCTTCTTGGCGGTGATCTTGCGTGCGGTCGACTTCCTGGCGGGGGCCTTCTTGGCCGTCGCCTTCTTCGCCGGGGCCTTCTTGGCCGTCGTCTTCTTGGCCGCGGCGGACTTGGCGGTGGTGGTCTTCTTGGCCGCCGCCGTCGTCTTCTTGGTGGCGGCCTTCTTCGCGGTCGCCTTCTTGGCGGTGGCCGTGGTCTTCTTGGCGGCCGCCGTCGTCTTCTTCGCCGGGGCGGCCTTCTTCGCGGCGGCCGAGGCCCGCTTGGCGGGGGCGGCCTTCTTCGCGGCGGCCTTCTTGACCGTCGCGGAAGCGCCGCCGGTCAGGCTGCCCTTGGGGGCCTTCTTGACGGCGACCTCGCCACCGCGCGGGAGCTTCTTCGAGCCGCTCACCAGGTCCTTGAAGCCCTGGCCTGCGCGGAAGCGCGGCACGGACGTCTTCTTGACCCGAACCCGCTCGCCCGTCTGGGGGTTGCGAGCGTAGCGGGCCGGCCGGTCGACCTTCTCGAACGAACCGAAGCCGGTGACCGACACCCGGTCTCCGGCGACGGTCGCGCGGACGATGGCGTCCAGGACCGCGTCGACCGCCTCGGCGGCCTGCTGGCGGCCGCCCAGCTTGTCGGCAATCGCTTCTACGAGCTGCGCCTTGTTCACGTCTTCCCCTTCGGAGACATTAGCCAGAACGAAAGTGTTCAAGCTTTTTCGCACGTTAGGCAGATATATACCGCAAATCAAACACGAAACGGGCTAATCACCCTTGTGCCGCAACGAAATCGGCTGCTCCGGAGGCGATCAGCGGTCCTCTTCGGGCATTCGCCCCTCGTCCAGGTCCGCCATGAACCGCTCCAGACGCCTTGTCGCATCGGCGAGATCGTGCTTGGCCGCGGCCGTAATGACCAGCAGCTTCCGGGTCAGCGCCATCCGTACGCCCTCCGGGACTTGCAGTGCGCGCACTGTTGTGTGCGCTTCCTTGAGCCGGTTCGCGACCGCCGTATAGAGCTCGAGTTGGCCGTCGTGTTCCATGCACAGATTGTGCCATCTGGGGCGAGTTGTCGCCCGCCCAGGGGGCAACTGCCGCCCCAAACCGCCGTCCGGGCCCTTGCAGCGGTTGCGTCCGCACAGGGCGCGTACCCCGGCAACACCGGCTCTAACGTGGGAAGTTGGGAGGATCAGCGAAGGTTTGCGGGGCCGAACGGGTGCAGAGACAGCCGTACCCCCGATCGGTCCGATCGGGGGTACGGCGGGGTGTCGCAGTGGCCGAAACTCGACCTGCCCAGGCCCTCCGGGGGCCTGAGGGGGCCTGCGGGGTCAGACCTGGACCGTGCTCGGCTTGTACGACGGACGCTTGGCCTCGTAGGCGGCGATGTCGCCCTCGTTCTGGAGGGTGATGGAGATGTCGTCCAGCCCGTTCAGCAGCCGCCAGCGGGAGTTCTCGTCCAGCTCGAAGGAGGCCGTGACGCCCTCGGCGCGCACCTCACGGGACTCGAGGTCGACGGTGATCTCGGCCTGCGGGTCGCGCTCGGTGAGTTCCTGCAGCGCGTCCACGATCTTCTGCTCCAGAACCACGGTGAGCAGGCCGTTCTTCAGCGAGTTGCCGCGGAAGATGTCGGCGAACCGGGACGAGATCACGGTCTTGAAGCCGTAGTTCTGCAGCGCCCACACGGCGTGCTCACGGGAGGAGCCGGTGCCGAAGTCGGGGCCCGCGACCAGGACCGTGGCGCCCTGCCGCTCGGGGCGGTTGAGGATGAAGTTCTCGTCCTTGCGCCAGGCCTCGAACAGCCCGTCCTCGAACCCGTCCCGCGTGACCTTCTTGAGCCAGTGAGCAGGGATGATCTGGTCGGTGTCGACGTTGGAGCGGCGCAGCGGGACGGCCCGGCCGGTGTGCGTGGTGAATGCTTCCATGACTGATCAGACTCCAGCGGGCGTACGGGTCTCGGCGTCGGACAGGTCGGCCGGGGAGGCCAGGTGGCCCAGGACGGCCGTGGCGGCCGCGACCTGCGGCGACACCAGGTGCGTGCGACCGCCCTTGCCCTGCCGGCCCTCGAAGTTGCGGTTGGAGGTCGACGCGGAGCGCTCACCCGGGGCCAGCTGGTCGGGGTTCATGCCCAGACACATCGAGCAGCCCGCGTGCCGCCATTCGGCGCCGGCCTCCTTGAAGACGACGTCCAGGCCCTCGGAGACGGCCTGCAGACCGACCCGCACCGAGCCCGGGACGACCAGCATCCGTACGCCGTCGGCGACTTTGCGGCCCTCGACGATGGCGGCGGCGGCCCGCAGGTCCTCGATCCGTCCGTTGGTGCACGAACCTACGAAGACGGTGTCCACGTTGATGGAGCGCAGCGGCTGCCCGGCCTCCAACCCCATGTATTCCAGGGCCTTTTCGGCGGCGAGGCGCTCCGAAGCGTCTTCGTACGAAGCAGGGTCGGGGACGACGGCCGAAAGCGGCGCGCCCTGGCCCGGGTTGGTGCCCCAGGTGACGAACGGCGCGAGCGCGGCGCCGTCGATGACGACCTCGGCGTCGAACTCGGCGTCGTCGTCCGTCCTGAGCGTCTTCCAGTACTCGACCGCCGCGTCCCAGTCCGCGCCCTCGGGGGCGTGGGCGCGGCCCTTGATGTACGCGAACGTCGTCTCGTCGGGGGCGATCATGCCCGCGCGGGCGCCGGCCTCGATCGACATGTTGCAGATGGTCATCCGGGCCTCCATCGAGAGCTTCTCGATGGCGGAGCCGCGGTACTCCAGGATGTAGCCCTGGCCGCCGCCGGTGCCGATCCTGGCGATGATCGCCAGGATCAGGTCCTTGGCGGTGACGCCGTCGGGCAGCTCGCCCTCGACCGTGATGGCCATGGTCTTGGGGCGGGCCAGCGGCAGCGTCTGGGTGGCCAGCACATGCTCGACCTGCGAGGTGCCGATGCCGAACGCCAGCGCGCCGAAGGCGCCGTGCGTGGAGGTGTGCGAGTCGCCGCAGACCACGGTGGTGCCGGGCTGGGTCAGCCCCAGCTGCGGGCCCACGACGTGGACGACGCCCTGCTCGACGTCGCCGAGCGGGTGCAGCCGCACGCCGAACTCGGCGCAGTTCTTGCGCAGCGTCTCCAGCTGCGCGCGCGAGACCGGGTCGGCGATCGGCTTGTCGATGTCGAGGGTCGGGGTGTTGTGGTCCTCGGTGGCGATGGTGAGGTCGAGCCGGCGCACCGGGCGGCCGGCCTGCCGCAGTCCGTCGAAGGCCTGCGGGCTGGTCACCTCGTGCAGCAGGTGCAGATCGATGAAGAGGAGGTCGGGCTCGCCCTCGGCGCGCCGGACGACGTGGTCGTCCCAGACCTTCTCCGCGAGTGTCCTACCCATCGCTTTCCCTCCGGCCGGCAGAACTGCGCCGGCCCAACTAGAGATCTTGTGGAGGCGACGCCCTCGCCCCTGTACCCGGGCACCCGCCGCCGGGCCCGTCGGTCCGCGGGCCACCATGCGTCCAAGGGTTGCGCGTCTCACGGAAAAATGAACTTGCGTTTCACAGAGTGAGACGGGAGTATCGTTGCATGGACAACAGTAGCGGCGTCGGCGTCCTGGACAAGGCAGCCCTTGTCCTGAGCGCCCTGGAGTCCGGTCCGGCCACCCTCGCAGGCTTGGTCGCTGCCACCGGACTCGCACGACCCACGGCCCACCGGCTGGCCGTGGCCTTGGAACACCACCGTATGGTGGCGCGCGACATGCAGGGCCGTTTCATCCTGGGCCCCCGCCTCGCCGAGCTGGCCGCGGCCGCCGGCGAGGACCGTCTGCTGGCCACCGCGGGCCCGGTGCTCACGCATCTGCGTGACATCACGGGCGAGAGCGCGCAGCTCTACCGCCGCCAGGGCGACATGCGCATCTGCGTGGCCGCGGCGGAACGCCTGTCCGGCCTTCGGGACACGGTCCCGGTCGGCTCCACGCTCACGATGAAGGCCGGCTCCTCGGCGCAGATCCTGATGGCCTGGGAGGAGCCGGAGCGGCTGCACCGCGGCCTCCAGGGCGCCCGCTTCACGGCGACGGCCCTGTCGGGCGTGCGCCGCCGCGGCTGGGCGCAGTCCATCGGCGAGCGCGAGCCGGGCGTCGCGTCCGTCTCGGCCCCCGTCCGCGGCCCCTCCAACCGCGTGGTGGCCGCCGTCTCCGTCTCGGGCCCGATCGAGCGGCTGACCCGCCACCCGGGCCGGATGCACGCCCAGGCGATCATCGACGCGGCGGCGCGGCTGTCGGAGGCCCTGCGCCGCACGGGCTGAGCGCGCGACCCGACTTCCGGGCGAGAGCCGGCCTCAACGCCGCGGCAGGCTCTTCCCGAAACCGGGCTCAGACGCTCCGCACCCGCTCAGACACTCTTCGAGGACCGGTATGCGTACCGGTCCTTCGCGTATCGCCCCCGCTCCCCCACCGGCACCTGCCCGTGCGCGGCCGCGAGACCGAAGGCCGGCATGTCCCCGTAGATCGACTCGTAGGACCCCTCCGGCACGATGTACGCCTCGTGCCAGATGCCCACGTGACCGCGGACCTTCCCGTCCCGCTCCAGGCGGTTGACCTTCGTCCACACCCTGTGGTGGAACGCGTCGGGCGCGCCCGCGTAGGCATAGAGCTTCTCCTTGGACTCCCAGTACTGGACGACGTAGTACGTCCGCGGCGAGGCCGTCAGCAGCACCCGGGAGAGCAGACCGCGTCCCGGATCCCGCTTCAGCTCCGCGAGCATGCGGAACATGGCCAGCATGACCGGCACCCACTGGTGCACGGCCCAGAAGTGGTTGACGCGCATCCCGATCAACAGGACGACCGCGTCCCCACGGGTGTTCGCGGTGGTGAGACTGATGGGCATGCTTGGATAGTGCCGCTAACCAATGAAGGGCGCAAGACATGCGACTGGCCGAACTGAGCGCACACAGCGGGGTGTCCACCGCGACGATCAAGTACTACCTGCGCGAGGGCCTGTTGCCGCCCGGCCGCCAGATCAACCTGACGACCGCCGAGTACGACGAGGAGCATCTGCGCCGGCTGCGGCTGGTGCGCGCGATGATCCAGGTGGGCGGGCTGCCGGTGGCCACGGTCCGCGAGGTGCTCGGACACGTCGACGACGACTCCCTGGGCCGCACGATCCGGCTCGGCGCGGCTCTGTGGGCGCTGCCCCAGGTCCCCGAGCCGGACACGGAGGACGACCATGTGCGCGCCGCCCAGCAGGAGGCCGACGAACTGCTGCGCACCCTGGGCTGGTCGAACGCCCGGCTGCTGACGACCATCTCCCCGGCCTACCGTTCGCTGGTGGTGTCGGTGGCCGCGCTGCGCCGGCTCGGCTACGACGGGGGCACCGAACTCCTGGCGTCCTACGCCGAGTTGATGCACCAGGCGGCGGTGCTCGACCTGGACGTGGTGGAGACGCGGCAGTCGGAGACGGAGGGGGTCGAGGCGGCGGTGCTGGGCGCGATCCTCGTCGAGCCGGTGTTGCAGGCGCTGCACCGGCTGGCCCAGGAGGAGGAGTCGGCCCGGCGGTACGGCTTCGAATGAGAAGAAGGCCCCCCACCGAAGTGGAGGGCCTTCTCTGCTGCGTACCCCCGACCGGATTCGAACCGGCGCTACCGCCTTGAGAGGGCGGCGTGCTAGGCCGCTACACAACGGGGGCGCGGACGCTACGTTTCCGCAGGTCTGAGCTGGTCTACCTGGACTCGAACCAAGAATGACGGTACCAGAAACCGTAGTGTTGCCAATTACACCATAGACCAATGTGGTTTAAACCATTTCAGTACCCCCGACCGGATTCGAACCGGCGCTACCGCCTTGAGAGGGCGGCGTGCTAGGCCGCTACACAACGGGGGCCCTAGCAGTTCCGATGCGATCTGGCATGATCGGAACCAGTACCCCCGACCGGATTCGAACCGGCGCTACTGCCTTGAGAGGGCAGCGTGCTAGGCCGCTACACAACGGGGGCTTTGTGAAGTCGATCTCCACGTGCGCAGATGAGCTCTGCGAGCTGGCCTACCTGGACTCGAACCAAGACTAACTGAACCAGAATCAGTCGTGCTGCCAATTACACCATAGGCCACTGGAACGCAAGCCCCGTGGGGGTTCTTGTTCTAGTTTCGCTCCCCCGGTTCCGGCCTTTCGGCCCGCTCTCCGGCGGCGCAGGAAGAACATTACCCGAAGGTGGACTGCGCTCCAAAACGGGTATCCGCGCCGAGGATCGCGGGGAGTTCGGCGAGGCTGGCGATCCGGTGCCGTCCGGCGGGGACCTCCACGGTCGCCGTACCGCCGTAGCGGTCGATCCAGACCGAGAGCAGTCCGGCGTCGGCGCTGCCGCGTCCGTCGATCTCCGGGTGGTCGCCCACATAGGCGACCTCGTGCGGGGGCAGGGACAGCGCCTCGCAGGCGGCGAGGAAGGCGGCGGCCTCCGGCTTGGAGACGCCGAGGTCGACGGCGCACAGGATGGTCTCGAAGCGGTCGTGGACGCCGAGGACGCGCAGCTTGTGGTTCTGGACCTCCAGACTGGAGTTGGAGAGCACCGCGTGGCGGTGGCTGGCGGCGAGGGCGTCGAGGACGGGCAGCACGTCCGGGAAGAGCGACCAGGCGGCCTCGTAGTGGGCGCGGTAGCGGTGGAACCAGTCGTCGGCCTCGGCGTCGGTCATCTCGCGGCCCAGGAACACCCGTACCCGGTCGCGGCGCTGGTCCTCGAAGGTGATCCCGCCCGCGGAGAACCGCTCCCACTGCTGGTCGGTGACCTCGCGCCAGCGCGTCAGCGCCTGCTCCACGGTCCCGAACCGGCCCAGCAACCCCTCGGCCGTCAGATAGGACCGCATGCCCTCACGATCCGCGGAGGTGTAGTCGAACAGGGTGTCGTCCACGTCCCAGACCACGGCGCGAATGCTCATGTCCCCGACGGTATCGCGGGGCTGGCACACTGCGGGGCATGATCGAGTACCGCGTCCAGTTCACCGTCGAGGCGCGTGCGGCATGTGACGAATTGGTGAGTGAACGCCGGGCGCAGGTGGAGCGGGCCCTGCTCACGAGAGCCAGTATCTGATCGACGAGGCCGATGCCTGACAGCAGGTGAGGGGCGGCACCCGGAACTCCGGGTGCCGCCCCTCACCTGTGCCCTACAGCTTCGCCAGCGCCGCGTCGATGCGTGCCAGTGTCTGCTCCTTGCCCAGGATCTCCAGGGACTCGAAGAGGGGGAGGCCGACCGTGCGGCCGGTGACGGCGACGCGGACGGGGGCCTGGGCCTTGCCGAGCTTGAGGCCGTGGGCCTCGCCGGCGGCCAGGACGGCCTCCTTGAGGGACTCGGCGGAGGACCAGTCGGCCGGCTCCAGCTTCTCGCGGGCCGTGGTCAGCAGGGCGTCGCTGCCCTCCTTCATCGCCTTCGTCCAGCTCGCCTCGTCGAAGACCGGCTCCGGGAGGAAGAGGAAGTCGACGTTGTCGGTGATCTCCGACAGCACCTTCAGACGGGTCTGGGCGTGCGGGGCGATCGCCGCCCACTTCGCCTCGTCGAAGTCCTCCGCCGACCAGGGCGCGAAGGGGGCCTTCAGCCAGGGCGCGCAGCGCTCGGTGAAGTCCTTCACGTCCAGCAGCCGGATGTGGTCGGCGTTGATCGCCTCGCACTTCTTCAGGTCGAAGCGCGCCGGGTTGGGGTTGACGTCCGCGATGTCGAAGGCCGCGGTCATCTCGTCCATCGTGAAGATGTCCTGGTCGGCCGAGAGCGACCAGCCGAGCAGCGAGAGGTAGTTGAGCAGGCCCTCGGGGAGGAAGCCGCGCTCGCGGTAGAGGTTGAGGGACGACTCCGGGTCGCGCTTGGAGAGCTTCTTGTTGCCCTCGCCCATCACGTACGGCAGGTGGCCGAAGGCCGGCACGGACTTTGCGATGCCGAGTTCGATCAGCGCCTTGTAGAGGGCGACCTGCCGCGGGGTGGAGGAGAGCAGGTCCTCGCCCCGCAGCACGTGCGTGATCTCCATCAGCGCGTCGTCCACCGGGTTGACCAGCGTGTACAGCGGAGCGCCGTTCGCACGGACGATGCCGTAGTCGGGCACGTTCTCCGGGGTGAACGTGAGCTCGCCGCGGACCAGGTCCGTGAAGGTGATCGTCTCGTCGGGCATCCGGAAGCGGACGATCGGGGTGCGGCCCTGCGCCACGTACTCGGCCGTCTGCGCCTCGGTGAGGTCGCGGCAGTGGCCGTCGTAGCCGGACGGCTTGCCGGCGGCGCGGGCGGCGTCGCGGCGGGTGTCCAGCTCCTCCTGGGAGCAGTAGCAGCGGTAGGCGTGGCCGGCGGCGAGCAGCTTCTCGGCGACGTCCTTGTAGAGGTCCATGCGCTGCGACTGGCGGTAGGGCGCGTGCGGGCCGCCGATCTCCGGGCCCTCGTCCCAGTCGAAGCCCAGCCAGCGCAGCGAGTCCAGGAGCTGCTGGTAGGACTCCTCGGAGTCGCGGGCCGCGTCGGTGTCCTCGATGCGGAAGACCAGGGTGCCCTGGTGGTGCTTGGCGAACGCCCAGTTGAACAGGGCCGTCCGCACCAGGCCCACATGGGGGTTGCCGGTGGGCGAGGGACAGAAACGGACGCGTACGGGGGAGCCGGGTGCGCTAGCCACGCTTGACAACCTTGTTGGTGAGAGTGCCGATGCCTTCGATGGTGACGGCGACCTCGTCGCCGACAGCCAGGGGGCCGACCCCTGCCGGGGTGCCCGTGAGGATCACGTCGCCGGGGAGCAGCGTCATGGCCTCGGTGATGTTGACGATCAGATCCTCGATCGAGTGGATCATCTCGCTGGTGCGGCCGAGCTGGCGCTGGCCGCCGTTGACCGTGAGCTGGATGGTGAGGTCGCTCGCGGTCTTCAGGTCCAGGCCGGTCTCCACCCAGGGGCCGAGCGGGCAGGAGGTGTCGAAGCCCTTGGCCCGGGCCCACTGCTTCTCGCGCTTCTGGACGTCGCGGGCGGTGATGTCGTTCGCGCAGGTGTAGCCGAGGATCACGTCCTTGACGCGTTCGCGCGGGACCTCGCGGCAGAGCCGGCCGATGACCACGGCGAGCTCGGCCTCGTGGTGGACGTCCGCGGAGAAGGACGGGTACTGGATGTCGTCGCCGGGGCCGATCACCGAGGTGGACGGCTTGAAGAAGGCGAACGGGGCGTCGGGCACCTCGTTGCCCAGCTCGCGCGCGTGGGCGGCGTAGTTGCGGCCGAAGGCCACGACCTTGTTGGGCAGCACGGGCGGGAGCAGTCGGACCTTGCTCAGCGGCACCTTCGTGCCGGAGAGCTCGAAGTCCGCGAACGGGATGCCCTTGATGATGTCGAGGACGAGCTCGTCCGGCTTGTCGCCCTCGACCGCGCCGAAGGCGACGTTCCCGTCGATGGAGAACCTGGCGATGCGCACGGGTTGGTTGGCCCCTTGACTGAGCTGGCTGGAGTGTGACGCTCCAGGCTAACGCGGAAGGGCGTCCCCGGCCGGGGACGCCCTTGACATCCGTGGCGGCCGCCCTGAGCATTCGGCGGCCGGTGCGCGTACCTACCGGTCGGGAACTACTGCGGCGCGGCGGCCGTGACCGGGATCTCCATGAGGATGGTGCGCTTGGGGTTGGCAGTCTGGGCCGGGAGGTCGACGGAGTGCTCCGGCTGCTCCGGGAGCTGCAGTTCGTCGGCGTCCTTGAGGTGGGCCAGCGTCGTGCGCCGCGGGTTGGCGATCTTGTGGAACATCGTCGTCGTCTTCACTGTTGTACGTGACCCTGTCGTTTCCGGGCGCCGGGCGGGCCGTCAACGGGCGTCGCACAGGCGCAGCTTGTCGGATTTGCCATCCCTGTAAAGCGTCAGGCTAAACACGCGATTCCCGGGGAACGCGTGAAGGTCCCATGATCACCGTGTGAGTTTGCTCACGAATCCATGGGCAAAGCGGTCAATCCCGGCATCCAATCGATCGCTACGAAACGGACATTGAGCACCTGAAGCGCTCATTCCGCTCCTGATCATGGCGACTGGGACACGCACCGTACCCCGTTGCTTCGACCGCTTATGTCCGCCTTATATGGGAACAGTCTCTACTTCCCGTAACTTGACCCTCACGCGGTGTCACGGATGTCACAGCCTGGCCAACGGGCCTTGTTGGAGATCCTGCACTGTGCTGGAATTCCTCGGACCGCCGCGGGATCGAGCTGGCGCACAGGGGGCGCAGAACGCGCCCGGTGGCGGCGAGACAAGGGGAGCCAGCGCCGGTCACTCACGACCATCCGGGGGCGTATTCAGGACGCTCCCCAACACGCCGACACCGTCTTTCCGTTCACGCGGGGAGGCGCCTGGTCCAGAGGTTGCGACGCTAGTGCAGGGACGTTTCAAGAGGGATGGCAGCGCTTCGGCCGAGCCGGAGCCGCACGGCGGGACTGGCCCGATGGCAGTCGGCTCCTCGCCCCAGCACGCCCAGAACCCGGGCCCGGCTCCGTCCGGCGACGGCGGTGAGCGTTCCGGGCGCCCCGGCGCGTCCGCGTCGCCGAGTTCTCTCCCCCCGACTCCGACGGCCAAACCGCCGACCGGGCCCCCCGGTCCCGGCACGCGGGTCGCGCTGCGCAACTGGCGCATCTCCACGCGTCTGGTGGCGCTGCTGACCCTGCCCGTGGTCGCGGCCACCACGCTGGGCGCGTTCCGCATCAACCAGTCCATGGACGACATCCAGCAGCTCGACAACATGAAGCTGCTGACGGACATGACCAAGCAGGCCACCGAGCTGGCCGTCCAGCTGCAGAACGAGCGCGACCGCTCCGCCGGCCCGCTGGCGCACGGCAGCTCGGCGACCGACTTCGGCGTCAAGGGCTACCGCGACAAGACCGACAAGGCCCTGACCTCCTTCCAGGACGCCTCGGAGGAGATCGACGCCGCGAGCACGGACGACAACCTCCAGGGTGTCCGCGACAGCCTCGTGGGTCTCCTCAGCGACCTCGGCAACCTCGGCAGGATCCGCTCCACCGCCTACGCGGACAAGGGCAACTCCACGCAGACGGTCGAGGCGTACCACCGCCTCATCACCAGCCTGCTGGACCTCTCCCAGGACATGGCGCAGGCCACGAACAACCCGGAGATGATCCAGCGCACACGTGCCCTGGCCGCCTTCTCCGCCGCCAAGGAGTACGCCTCCATCCAGCGCGCCACCCTGGCGGCCGCGCTGCCCGTGGGCAACGCCGCCGGCGGCGTCCTCAACGAGAACGACCGGCAGTACGCCGAGGCCGCTCTCGAGAACACGGACACCGAGCTCGCGAGTTTCCGCAGCATCTACGGCGACTCCGACTCCGAGGAACTGCTCAAGCCCATCGAGACGGGCAACCCGGTCATCGAGGACGCGGACACCTACGCGACCCGTGCGCTGAGCTCCGCCAGCGGTCTGGACTCGCTGGACAAGCGGTCGTACCAGGACTGGATCGACGACAGCTCGACCAAGATCCAGCAGATGAACAACATCGAGCACACGCTGCTCGAGCAGATGGAGCAGAAGGCGCGTGAGCTGCGCGCCGACTCGGAGCGCGAAGCGATCATCTCCGGTGCGCTCATCCTGCTCGTCCTCGGTGTCTCGCTGGTCGGCGCGTTCGTCGTCGCCCGGTCCATGATCCGCTCGCTGCGCCGCCTCCAGGAGACCGCCACCAAGGTCGCCCAGGACCGCCTGCCCGAGCTGGTCAAGCAGCTGTCCGAGTCCGACCCGCAGGACGTCGACACGTCCGTGGAGTCGGTCGGTGTGCACTCCCGGGACGAGATCGGCCAGGTGGCCGCGGCCTTCGACGACGTGCACCGCGAGGCCGTCCGCCTCGCCGCCGAGCAGGCCCTCCTCCGGGGCAACGTCAACGCAATGTTCACCAACCTCTCGCGCCGCTCCCAGGGCCTCATCCAGCGTCAGCTGTCGCTCATCTCCGAACTGGAGTCCCGCGAGGCCGACCCGGACCAGCTGTCCTCCCTCTTCAAGCTCGACCACCTCGCGACCCGTATGCGCCGTAACGGTGAGAACCTCCTCGTCCTCGCGGGTGAGGAGCCCGGCCGCCGGTGGACCCGTCCGGTCCCGCTGGTCGACGTGCTGCGCGCCGCCGCGTCCGAGGTGGAGCAGTACGAGCGCATCGAGCTGTCCTCCGTGCCGACCACCGAAGTGGCCGGCCGGGTCGTCAACGACCTCGTGCACCTCCTCGCCGAGCTGCTCGAGAACGCGACCTCGTTCTCCTCGCCGCAGACCAAGGTCAAGGTCACCGGTCACGCGCTGCCCGACGGCCGCGTGCTGATCGAGATCCACGACACCGGCATCGGCCTCTCCCCCGAGGACCTCGCCGCGATCAACGAGCGGCTCGCCTCGCCGCCGACCGTGGACGTCTCCGTCTCCCGCCGCATGGGCCTCTTCGTGGTCGGTCGGCTGTCGCAGCGGCACGGCATCCGCATCCAGCTGCGCCCGTCCGACTCCGGTGGCACGACCGCGCTGGTCATGCTGCCGGTGGACGTCGCCCAGGGCGGCAAGAAGCCCCAGGCCAAGCCCGGTCAGGGCGGCAGCGCGGGCGGTCCCGCCGCCGCGCAGGCCGCAGCGGGCGTCGCCGCCGCGCGGCGCAACGGCGCGCAGGGCGGCTCCCTCGGCGCCGGCGCACCGGCCGGCGCGGGCGGCAGGCTCGCCGCGGGCCAGGGTCCCCGGGCCGCGCTGCCCGGCCGTGACGGCGGTGGCCGTCCCGGCGGTCAGCCGCCGCGCGGACCGCAGCAGCCTCCGGCCTTCCCCGAGCAGGGCCGACCGGCTCCGGCCGGTGCGGGCGCCGGCTTCGGCGGGCAGGCGCCGGGCGCGCCGCAGGGTCTGCAGGCGGCCGGCACCACTCCGCAGGGCACCGACATGTTCGGCGCCGGACGTCCGCCGCAGCGGGGCAACAAGTCCGAGCAGGGCGGCCGCGGCCGTCAGCCGCAGCTGCCGCCGCGCGGTGGTCCGCGCGCCGAGCTGCCCGGCGGCAACCCGCAGCCGCGCGTGCCCAGCTGGGGCGACGAGAACGCCCAGCCGCCGGTGCCGCGCACCCCGCTGGACGCCCCGCGCGGCCACGAGGAGCCGGACGTCGCCCGGACGTCGCAGATGCCGCGCATCGACGACCGTTCCGGTCCGGCGGCCACCGCCGAGATACCGGCGATCCCCCGGATGGACGAGCGCCAGGGCCCGGCCGGTCCGGCCGACTTCGGCCGGACCACCTCGAACGGGCTGCACAGCACGGGCCAGTTCCCGGCCGTGAGCGACAACGACTTCCAGTCGGGACAGTTCCAGCGTCCGGGCACGAACGGACGGCCGGACGACGGCCAGTTCGAGCGGCCCGGCACCAGCGGCCGGCCCGACGAGAACGGCTACACCCGTTCCGATGTCTTCGGCGCCCCGGGGAACGCTCCGGCGAACCCGAACCAGTTCGCTCCGCAGGCGTACGACAACGGCTCCACCGGCCAGTTCGCCGCCCCGGGCTACGACTCCTCGACCACCGGCCAGCACTCGCTGCCCGGCCGCCAGGATCCTTCCTCCACCGGCCAGTTCGCCGCTCCGCAGCAGAACGGCTACGGCGCTCCGGCGCAGCCGCCGGCCCCGCCGCGGCCGAACCACCGTCCGGAGTCCGAGAACGGCAGCGCCCCGCAGCGGGCCGACCAGGGCCGCGGACCGGGCGACGGATGGGCGCTTCCGCCGGCCTCCGGTCCCGGTGACGGGCGTACGCCGCTGTACGACACGCTGGAGACCAACTGGTTCCACGGTCAGCAGGCGGCGGGCGGTCCGGCTCCGGATCCCCAGCAGCAGCACCACCAGCAGCCGCAGGCTCCGGCTGCTCCTCAACGTTCCGCGGCCGCCACTTCCACCTGGCGCACCTCGCCGAACGACGAACTCGTCCGGCAGGCCGAGCGCGTCAGGCAGCCGGCCGCGGGCGGCGTCACCACGTCCGGTCTGCCGCGCCGGGTCCCCAGGGCGAACCTCGTCCCGGGCACGGCTCAGCAGCAACAGCACCAAGCCGGTCCGCAGGTCTCGCGTGCGCCTGATGACGTACGCGGACGGCTGACCAATCTCCGTCGGGGCATCGCGCAGGGTCGTCAGGCCGGCAACGGTCAGACCGGCAGTTTCCCGAGCCCCACTCACCAGCAGGAGCGTTAGTTGAGCCAGATGAGCCAGGCAGCACAGAACCTGAACTGGTTGATCACCAACTTCGTGGACAACACCCCTGGGGTGTCCCACACCGTCGTGGTGTCCGCCGACGGGCTCCTGCTCGCGATGTCAGAGGGCTTCCCGCGCGACCGTGCCGACCAACTGGCGGCCGTCGCTTCGGGACTGACCTCGCTGACGGCCGGAGCCTCCCGGATCTTCGAGGGCGGCAGCGTCGCGCAGACCGTCGTCGAGATGGAACGAGGCTTCCTCTTCCTCATGTCCGTCTCGGACGGCTCTTCCCTCGCCGTACTGGCGCACCCCGAGTGCGACATCGGCCTCGTGGGCTACGAGATGGCACTCCTTGTCGATCGCGCGGGCGCTGTGCTCACGCCCGACCTGCGCGCCGAGCTCCAGGGCAGTCTGCTCCACTGACCCGCCCCAGTACCACCCACCTCACGAAATCACCGTCTGGCCGACACAATCCCCCCACCGGCCTCGACGGACGGCACGACTGACCGAGAATGCTGTCCCGCCCGGAGGATCCATGACCCCGCCCACCGCCCATCATGACCCGTACGCGGAGCCGTACGGGGATGAGGGCGACCAGCCGCTGGTGCGTCCGTATGCGATGACCGGTGGCCGGACCCGGCCGCGCTATCAGCTCGCCATCGAGGCGCTGATCAGCACGACGGCCGACCCGGCAGCGCTCATGGGGCTGCTTCCGGAGCATCAGCGCATTTGTCATCTGTGCCGCGAGGTGAAGTCGGTCGCCGAGGTTTCGGCGCTTCTGGCCATGCCGCTCGGTGTGGCGCGGATCCTCGTCGCGGACCTCGCCGAGGCGGGCCTGGTGGCCATCCACCAGCCGGGCGGCGACGAGAACAACGGCGGCGCTCCGGACGTGACGCTGCTCGAAAGGGTGCTCAGTGGACTTCGCAAGCTCTGACGGGGGCCGGGCCACCACCTCCGCGAAGATCGTGGTGGCGGGCGGCTTCGGCGTGGGCAAGACCACGTTCGTGGGCGCCGTCTCCGAGATCAACCCGCTGCGCACGGAGGCCGTGATGACGTCCGCGAGCGCGGGCATCGACGACCTCACTCACACCGGGGACAAGACCACCACCACGGTGGCCATGGACTTCGGCCGCATCACGCTCGACCAGGACCTGATCCTCTACCTGTTCGGCACGCCCGGCCAGGACCGGTTCTGGTTCATGTGGGACGACCTGGTGCGCGGTGCGATCGGCGCGATCGTGCTGGTGGACACCCGCCGGCTCGCCGACTGCTTCCCCGCGGTCGACTACTTCGAGAACAGCGGACTGCCGTTCGTCGTCGCCCTCAACGGCTTCGACGGCTCGCAGCCCTACCAGCCCGAAGAGGTGCGCGAGGCGCTGCAGATCGGCCCGGACACTCCGATCATCACGACGGACGCCCGGCACCGGTCGGACGCCAAGAGCGCGCTGATCACGCTGGTCGAGCACGCGCTGATGGCACGACTGCGGTAATTTTCAAATACTCCGCGCCGTACGGCAGTTGTCGTAGACGCTTCGGAGCCGGCTGTGGCCTTTGACACGGCCGGCTCCGATGTTCATAACGTTTCGGCAGAGGAATCGGGCGATACCGCCACGCGTCGCGGTCGGCCGGTCTCCCTCTGCTCACCAAAGCCCCGTCATTTGACGGGGCTCGTTCTTTTTGACCGTTTTATCTGGGGTTTACATCACGCCCAACCAACTCTTTCCCATGTTTGGAAGAGGACTGGTCGTCGTGCTGGAATGCCTGAACTGCCCAATAGTCAATGACGTACTCATGGTCGATGGCTGGCCGGGCTCTGAGACACTGCGGCACGACGAAGGTGCCGACCGCCGAGAGGTTGTTGGTCGAGTGAGGCGAAGCAAGAAAAGTCCCGAGCCTGCGGCCCGGGGCAACTTCACGCCGCCGCCGCGCGGAGCGGCGTCCGCCCCTGTGCCCGGACCCGAGCCGACGGCCGCACCCGCGAAGAGCGGCGGCCGTCTCTCCCCGCGCAACTGGCGGGTGCCGACCCGGCTGAACGCGATTCTGCTCATACCCGTGGTGGTCGGCCTGGTCATGGGCGGCTTCCAGGTGAAGAGCTCGATCGACACCTGGCAGGAGGCCGAGGACGCGGAGAACACCGCGCGCCTGGTCAGGGCCTCGCTGAGCTACGGCGACGCCCTCTACAAGGAGCGCGACATCTCGGCCGCGCCCCTCCTCGCGGGCAAGCGGACCGACGCGACGGTCACCGCGGCCCGCAAGGCCACGGACACCGCCGCCGACGCCTTCGACGCAGCCGCGCAGAACATGCCGGCCAAGCCCGGTCTGCAGCGCCGACTTCAGCTGTTCCGCACCGCGGAGACCAAGCTGACGGCCCTGCGCGCGGCCGCCTACACCGCCAAGCTCACCGGCGTGCAGACCGAAGAGGGCTACACCCAGGTCGCCCACCCCCTGATGGAGTTCTCCAACGAACTCGGTCTGGGCACCGGAAACATCACCTCCTACGGCCGTACCGTCTACGCCATCTCGCTGACGAAGGCTGCGCTCTCGCTGGAGCGCTCCATCGGCATGCACCTGCTGATCAAGCCCGGTCCCGAGGACACGGACTTCGCCAAGCAGAAGGTCTCCCTCTCCTCCTACGCCTACCTTGAGGGCATCGCCGTCGAGGAGTACATCGGCGGTGGCACCGAGGCCGACGCGAAGAAGCTGGACGACGCCGAGGCGAAGATCAAGACCGACGGCGCCGCACTGGCCGCCGAGGCGAAGCAGAAGGACCCGGACTACGTACCGCCGCCGTCCGACCCGGTCACGATGGTCGGCGCCATCTCCACGATGGAGTCGACCAAGGGCTCCGAGCGCGCCGGGCTCGCCGAGAAGGGCATCAGCAAGGAGAACTGGTGGGCGGTCACCACGCTCAAGTACGACGCCTACCGGCAGATCGAGTCGGACATGGCCGACAAGGCCGTGACCGAGGCCTCGGACATCGCCGCTGACGCCAAGACCTCCGCGATCATCACCGGTGCCGCCGTCGTCGTCGCCCTGCTCCTGGCGTTCATCCTCGCCGGCGCCGTGGCCCGCCAGATGAGCCGCTCGATGCGCCAGCTGCGCAACGCGGCCTTCGGCATCGCCGAACAGCGGCTGCCGATGCTGGTCGACCAGCTCTCCCGCACCGACCCCGGCCGGGTCGACACCCGGGTGGCCCCGATCCCGATCACCACCACGGACGAGATCGGCGAGGTCGCCCGCGCCTTCGACCAGGTCCACCGCGAGGCGGTCCGGCTGGCCGCCGAACAGGCCCTGCTGCGGGGCAACATCAACGCGATCTTCACCAACCTCTCGCGCCGCAACCAGTCCCTGATCGAGGGCCAGCTGACCCTGATCACCGACCTGGAGAACAACGAGGCCGACCCCGACCAGCTGGAGAACCTGTTCCGGCTGGACCACCTCGCGACCCGTATGCGCCGCAACGGCGAGAACCTCCTGGTCCTCGCCGGCGAGGAGCCCGGCCGCCGCTGGGACCAGCCGGTCCCGCTGGTCGACGTGCTGCGCGCCGCCTCCTCCGAGGTGGAGCAGTACGAGCGCATCGAGCTGTCGGGCGTCCCGGAGGCCGAGATCCACGGCCGCGCCGTGACCGACCTCGTGCACCTGCTGGCCGAGCTGCTGGAGAACGCGACGACGTTCTCCTCCCCGCAGACCAAGGTCCGCGTGACCGCGACCCGTCTCCCCGACGGCCGCGTGATGATCGAGATCCACGACAAGGGCATCGGCCTCACCGCCGAGGACTTCGCCGACATCAACCACAAGCTGGCCAACCCGCCGACGGTGGACGCCGCGATATCGCAGCGCATGGGCCTGTTCGTGGTCGGCCGGCTGTCCGACCGGCACGGCATCCGCGTCCAGCTGCGCCCCTCGGGCGAGCAGGCCGGCACCACCTCGCTGGTCATGCTGCCGGACGCCATCACCCACGGTGGCGGCGGCGACCAGGCGCAGTCGCGCGACGAGTTCACGGTCTCGCAGATCATCCCGGAGCAGCAGCCGCAGGGCTTGGGCGGCGAGGACTTCAGCAACGGTCTGCCGATGCGCACCGCCGCCGAGCTGGGCTTCGACGACAGCCGCTACGAGGTCCCCGACGACATCCGCGAGCTGGACCCGGTGGGGCGCTCCCTGCAGCGCGAGGAACGCCGCGCCGCCCGGGAGACCCACCCCGGCCAGCCGGACCAGTCGAGCGCACAGCCGCAGTCCGGCGAGGCGCCCGCGTACGGCGAGGGCTTCGACGCCAACCGTCAGCCGTCGGCATACGACGTCGGCCCGAACGGGTACGACCCTACGCAGAACGGCGCCCCGGCCGGCTACGACAACGGTGTGACCGGCTTCGCCGAGACGCCCGGTTCGTTCGACCAGCAGACGGCGTACGAGGAGCAGCAGCGCCCGGCGTACGACGAGCAGTACTTCGCGCCGAACGGCGGTGCGCCGCAGGGCGGCGACTCGTTCACCGCGAACGGCGGCTACCCCGACCCGGCGTACGCGGAGCCCGTCCAGGAGAACCGGACGGCCGCTCCCGCGAGCACAGCGGACAGCTTCCAGCCGTACCCGGAGCAGCAGCCCTACCAGGACGACTGGCCTCAGCAGAACGGCCACTCCAACGGTCACGCCGGTGCTCACTCCAACGGTTACCAGAACGGCTACCCGGACCAGTACGCTCCGGAGGCGGAGTCCACGTCGGTCGCCGACGCGGCCGAGCACCAGCACGTAGGCTTCGACCGTCCGGGGCCGGGCCCCTCCGCCCCCCATGCGCTGACCGACGCCGGTCTGCCCCGCCGCGGATCCACCGCAAGCGGTGCGAACGGCGCCCGGCCCGCGAAGCAGGACCCGCCGGCCTCCACCTCGGAGAGCAACGGCGGCGGCGACAGCTGGCGGTCGGCGAACGACGAGCGCTGGCAGCAGGCCTCCTCTCTGAAGAGGCCCAAGGCGGGCGGGGTCACCTCCTCCGGTCTGCCGCGGCGGGTGCCCAAGGCCAACCTGGTCGAGGGCGCCGCCGAGAGCACCCCCCAGGGAGGCCCCCAGGTCTCCCGCGCCCCGGAGGACGTCCGGGGCAGGTTGAGCAACCTGCGTCGCGGCGTCGAGCGTGGACGCAACGCAGGCAGCAGTGAAACGAACGGCCAGGGCCTCGGTCCTGACAGCACCTACAACCAGGAGCGTTAGTGTGAGCCCGATGAGCCAGGCGGCACAGAACCTGAACTGGGTGATCACCAACTTCGTGGACAACACCCCGGGGGTGTCCCACACGGTGGTGGTCTCCGCCGACGGACTCCTTCTGGCGATGTCCGAAGGGTTTCCCCGCGACCGTGCCGACCAGCTCGCGGCCGTGGCCTCCGGCCTGACGTCCCTGACGGCAGGCGCCTCCCGGATCTTCGAGGGAGGGAGCGTGAACCAGACGGTTGTGGAGATGGAGCGGGGATTCCTCTTCCTGATGTCCATCTCCGACGGTTCCTCGCTCGCCGTTCTCGCCCACCCAGAGGCGGACATCGGCCTCATTGGGTACGAGATGGCACTTCTGGTGGACCGCGCAGGCTCGGTCCTGACGCCCGACCTTCGTGCGGAGCTCCAAGGGAGCCTTCTCAACTAACAGACGGACGGTGCGTTTTGGCGTCCCGAGGCCGTAGGGTTTCGGGACGCGGCGTCCACCTGATGGGTGCCAGGCACAGTCGGAGGAGGAGAGAGAGTGGCAACACCCCCAGGCAGTTCGAATTCGGGTAACTGGTCGTACGGCCCCGCCCAGGGCCAGGGCGACGGTTCCCAGAACCCGAACCGTTACAACTTCCCCTCCGCGCCCAGCCCGCAGCGGCCGTACGCACCCCAGAGCCCGCAGGGCCCAGGGCCGTCGCCGTACGACCAGCCGCAGGCCCCGCGCATCCAGCCGGTGCAGCCGCAGCGCCGCTCCCCCGAGCCGTCGCCCGCCGGAGCGGCGCACAACCCGCTGGTGCGTCCGTACGCCATGACCGGTGGCCGGACCCGCCCGCGTTACCAGCTCGCCATCGAGGCGCTGGTGCACACCACTGCGCAGCCGCACCAGATGCAGGGCCAACTGCCCGAGCATCAGCGGATCTGCAACCTCTGCCGAGAGATCAAGTCGGTCGCCGAGATCTCGGCGCTGCTGACCATCCCCCTCGGCGTGGCCAGGATCCTCGTCGCCGACTTGGCGGAGGCGGGCCTGGTCGCCATCCATCAGCCCGGCGGCGACGAGAACGCCGGCGGCCAGCCAGACGTGACACTGCTCGAAAGGGTGCTCAGTGGACTTCGCAAGCTCTAGCGGGGGTCCGTCCCGCTCCACCACTTCCGCGAAGATCGTGGTGGCGGGCGGCTTCGGCGTGGGAAAGACCACGTTCGTCGGGGCTGTTTCGGAGATCAATCCGCTGCGCACCGAGGCCGTCATGACGTCCGCTTCGGCGGGCATCGACGACCTCACCCACACCGGGGACAAGAAGACCACGACGGTCGCGATGGACTTCGGTCGTATCACCCTGGATCAGGACCTGATCCTGTACCTCTTCGGCACGCCCGGCCAGGACCGCTTCTGGTTCATGTGGGACGACCTGGTGCGCGGTGCGATCGGCGCGATCGTCCTGGTGGACACGAGGCGTCTTGCCGACTGCTTCCCGGCGGTCGACTACTTCGAGAACTCGGGTCTGCCGTTCGTGATCGCCCTGAACGGCTTCGACGGGAGCCAGCCGTACAACCCGGACGAGGTGCGGGAGGCGCTGCAGATCGGGCCGGACACGCCGATCATCACGACGGACGCGCGGCATCGCGCCGACGCGAAGTCGGCACTCATCACTCTCGTGGAGCACGCGCTGATGGCCCGCTTGCGGTAGCGGCTACCGGGCTGCCCCGGGCGGTTGTACGCCGTCTGCGGGCAGTCTGTGGTTCTCGCGCAGTTCCCCGCGCCCCTGAAGGGGCGCGGGGAACTGCGCGACAAGCCCCCACCGGCCCGCGGCCGGCATGCAGCATACGAAAGGGCCCCCTCCCGCAGCGCGGGAGGGGGCCCTTTCACAAGCCGGGCTCAGTGCCAGCTGTGCGGGGCGCGGAAGCCGCCTTCTCGTTCCAGGCGGCGCCAGCCGGCCTTGGGGCGGCTTCGGCGGGGCTCGGCGGCAGCGGGCTGGGCGGCGGCGCGGGCCAGGAGGATCGCCGTGATGGCGGCGACTTCCTCGGGCTCGGCATGGCCCTTCTCGACGCGGATGTCGGGAGCGTTCATGTGTGTAAGTCTCCGTGGATGAGGTTTCCGCAGGGGATCCGTCGGGTTACTGCGGGGGGTTGCCGTGCTTGCGCGAAGGCAGATCCGCGTGCTTCGACTGGAGCATGGCCAGGGACTTGATGAGGACCTCGCGGGTCTCGGCGGGGTCGATGACGTCGTCGACCAGACCGCGCTCCGCCGCGTAGTACGGGTGCATCAGCTCGGACTTGTACTCCTTGACCATGCGGGCCCGCATGGCCTCGGGGTCCTCGGCCTCGGCGATCTGCCGGCGGAAGATGACGTTGGCGGCGCCTTCGGCGCCCATCACGGCGATCTCGTTCGTCGGCCAGGCGTAGGTCAGGTCGGCGCCGATGGACTGGCTGTCCATGACGATGTAGGCGCCTCCGTACGCCTTGCGCAGGATCAGCGAGATCCGCGGCACGGTGGCGTTGCAGTAGGCGTAGAGCAGCTTCGCACCGTGCCGGATGATTCCGCCGTGCTCCTGGTCGACGCCCGGAAGGAACCCGGGGACGTCCAGGAAGGTGACGATCGGGATATTGAAAGCGTCACACATCTGGACAAAGCGTGCAGCTTTTTCCGACGCCTCGATGTCCAGGACGCCCGCGAGGGACTGCGGCTGGTTGGCCACGATGCCGACGACCTGGCCGTCGAGCCGGGCCATCGCGCAGATGATGTTGCGGGCCCAGCGCTCGTGGATCTCGACGTACTCGCCGTCGTCGACGATCTCCTCGATGACCTTGGTCATGTCGTACGGCCGGTTGCCGTCCGCCGGGACCAGGTCGAGCAGGACGTCGCTGCGGCGGTCGGCGGGGTCGCTCGAGTCGACGCGCGGGGGGTTCTCGCGGTTGTTCTGCGGGAGCAGCGAGAGGAGGTAGCGGACCTCCGCGATGCAGGTCTCCTCGTCGTCGTACGCGAAGTGGCAGACGCCGGAGGTCTCGGCGTGCACGTCGGCGCCGCCGAGGCCGTTCTGGGTGATCTCCTCGCCGGTGACGGCCTTGACGACGTCCGGGCCGGTGATGAACATCTGCGAGGTCTCGCGGACCATGAAGACGAAGTCGGTGAGGGCGGGGCTGTAGGCCGCGCCGCCCGCGCAGGGGCCCAGCATCACGCTGATCTGCGGGATCACACCGGAGGCGCGGGTGTTGCGCTGGAAGATGCCGCCGTAGCCGGCGAGGGCGGAGACGCCCTCCTGGATCCGGGCGCCGGCGCCGTCGTTCAACGACACGAGAGGTGCGCCGGCCGCGATGGCCATGTCCATGATCTTGTGGATCTTGGTGGCGTGGGCCTCGCCCAGCGCGCCGCCGAAGATGCGGAAGTCATGGGCGTAGACGAAGACCGTGCGGCCCTCGACCGTGCCCCAGCCGGTGATGACGCCGTCGGTGAACGGCTTCTTGGTCTCCAGGCCGAAGCCGGTCGCCCGATGCCGGCGCAGCTGCTCGACCTCCTGGAAGGACCCCGGGTCCACGAGGAGCTCGATCCGCTCCCGGGCGGTCAGCTTGCCCTTGGCGTGCTGCGCCTGGGTCGCCCGCTCGCTCGGGCCGGCCAGTGCCTGGGCACGGATCTCATGCAGCTCGGCCACCCGGCCGCGCGCGTCCGTGGGCTCCACGGTCGGCTCACCCGTCGTCTCTTCCAAAACGGTCATGTAGTGACCTTACGAAGCTCGCCAAGGAAAGAGAGACGTCGACTCCGTACAGTCTCCGGAGCCATTTCCTGGTACCCCTGAACAGAACCCGACCGGCATGCAGCCGTTCCGACTGCTCAGAGGGCCCCGAGCTTGTAGGGGTCGCACAAACCCGGGGGCTGAGACCCAGCTCACAATTCCCGCCCGCGCATGCCATCCCCGGGGTGAACCGAGCCCCCGAGGACGATTCTCGGGCACCGACCTTACTGCAGGAGATGCACCCCGAGGCGCACCCCGAGGCGCACCCCGAGACACGCCACGAGACGCGCCACGAATTAAGTTGAACGTTGAAATTGAAAGTTGAACATTGAACGGAATGCGTCTATGGTCTGCCGTGTTGACCCCGTTGAGGAACAAACGCCAACGAATCTTCCTCGTCCCCAAGGAGCACGTCATGGGCATCTTCGGCCGCAAGAGCACCGACGAGACCGCCGCCGCCACCCCCGCGGACGCCGCGGTGAACCCCGAGCTCGCCGCCCTGACCGGCGACTACACCATCGACCCGGCCCACTCGGCGATCGCCTTCGTCGCCCGCCACGCGATGGTCACCAACGTCAAGGGCAAGTTCGCCGACTTCACCGGCACGCTGCATCTGGACGGCGCCGACCCGTCCCGCTCGACCGCGTCCATCGACGTCCAGATGGGGAGCGTCGACACCGGGGTGGCCGACCGCGACGGCCACCTCAAGAGCGCGGACTTCTTCAACGTCGAAGAGTTCCCGACGATGACCTTCCGCTCCACCGCCACCGAGGCCCTGGGCGGCGACGACTACCGCATCACCGGCGACCTGACCATCCACGGCGTCACCAAGCCGCTCAGCATCGCCCTGGAGTTCAACGGCGCCGCCACGGACCCGTACGGCAACGAGCGCGTCGGCTTCGAGGGCAAGGCCGAGATCCTGCGCTCCGACTGGGGCCTGACCTGGAACGCGGCGCTGGAGACGGGCGGCGTGCTGGTCTCCGACAAGATCAAGCTGAACTTCGACATCTCGGCGATCAAGAACGCCTAAGCATGCGGCCCATTTCAGAAGAAATCGGCGGATAGGGGCCGGAAGCGAAGAGCTTCCGGCCCCTCGCTGTGTTCCGTGTCACAGTCATGAGGCATGAGCACCAGGACCGGACCCCAGCACTACCCCGGCGCGAACCGCGACCACTGGTACCAGGACGACTTCGGCGGCGACCGCATGGAGGTCAACGTCATCGTCCTGCACACCACGGAGGGCGGCTCGCTGCCCGACTACCAGGGCGGCGCCGTCGCGCCCAATCTGACGGCGGTGCCGGACTTCGCCGCCAAACGGCTGAAGTGGTACCAGCATTTCGACATCGACATCTCCTCGCGAGCGCTCGCCAACCGCTCGGGCGGCGTCGAGACGAACACCCTGAACGTCTGCCAGGCGGAACTCGTCGGCACCTGCGACCCCGAGCTGCACGCCAAGTGGAAGGCCCGCGGGCAGGCCCACCTGTACTGGCCGAAGGCGCCGGAGTGGGCGCTGCGCGCCGTCGCCCAGTACCTGGCCTGGATGCACATCCACCACCATGTGCCGCTGCGCGGGCCGACGCTGTGGCCGGCGTACCCGAAGTCGGCGGGGAACGGCGGCGGGCAGCGGATGAGCGGGGAGCGGTGGAACGCGTTCAACGGGGTGTGCGGGCACATGCACGTCCCCGAGAACGCGCACGGGGATCCGGGGGCGATCGACTTCGACGCCCTGCTCGGTTTCGCGAAGGCGGCGGCCCAGGACTGACGCGGTGCGCCGAGCACCGCACCCCCGCCCACCGGGCGCCGGCGGCCGCCCTCCGCGACTTCGCGAGCGCGGCCGCCGCGGGGGATCCGCTGGAGGCAGTGGGCGGCGACGGGCCGCCGCTGCCGGGCGTGGCTGAATCAGCCCCCTTGTGCGAGGGCTCACAGCCTTCTCATAATCCAACGACAGATTTGACCTGACCATGCCAGAGCATGGGCATTTCTTTGTCCGTCACTTTGACATGATCACGCCAAACCCACCCCCCACGGAAGGCAGCACCTTGAAGAAGCTCCTCACGGCGTTCAAGAGATTCGCCGCCGTCGGCGCGGCCGCCCTCGCCATCGCCAGCCTCCAGCCCGTCTCGGCCGCGCAGGCCGCCCCCTCCCCCGTCGTCGGCGGAACCCGTGCCGCGCAGGGCGAGTTCCCGTTCATGGTCCGGCTCTCCATGGGCTGCGGCGGGTCGCTCCTCACCCAGCAGATCGTGCTCACCGCCGCGCACTGCGTCGGCGCGACCGGCGCCAACACCAGCATCACCGCCACCGCCGGCGTCGTGGACCTGCAGTCCACCACCGGCCGGGTCCAGGTGAGGTCCACGTACGTGTACCGAGCCCCCGGCTACAACGGCAACGGCAAGGACTGGGCGCTGATCAAGCTGGCCTCGCCCATCACCACGCAGGCCACCCTGAAGATCGCCACCACCACGCAGTACAACACCGGCACCTTCACCATCGCCGGCTGGGGTTCGGCCACCGAGGGCGGCGCCCAGCAGCGCTACCTGCTCAAGGCCACCGTGCCGTTCGTGAGTGACGCGACCTGTCGTGCGTACAGCGGCTACAGCGGCCTCGTCGCCAGCGACGAGATCTGCGCCGGTTACGCGGCCGGCGGCACCGACACCTGCCAGGGCGACTCGGGCGGACCGATGTTCCGCCGCGACTCCGCCAACGCGTGGATCCAGGTCGGCATCGTGAGCTGGGGCATCGGCTGCGCCCGGGCCAACGCCCCCGGCGTCTACTCCGAGGTGTCCACCTTCGCCTCGGCGATCACCGCCGCGGCCGCCACGCTCTGACGCGGGCGCCTGCACTCTGAGCACGAAGGCCACGGGCCCGGCGCCGACCTGCGCCGGGCCCGTGCCCGTTCCCCGTCTCCTGCCCGGGTCTCAGAACCCGCCGCCGAAGTCGCCCCCGCCGCCCCCGCCGAAGTCCCCTCCCCCGCCGCCGAAGCCGCCGAAGTCGCCCGCGTCGAAGTCGGCCCCGGAGACGTCGCCGCCCTCGTAGCCGCCGAAGTCGCCGTAGCCGGCGCCGTAGTCGGAGGCGTACGACGGGGCGGCCATGATGGAGCCGAGCATCGTGCCGACGAGCAGGCCGGGCAGGATGCCGCCGCCGAAGTAGCCGCCCGCCCAGGGCCCGTAGGCGGGGCCGGCCTCCCAGTACGGGCGGCGGCCGTAGTCGCTGTCGACCTCGCGGATCACCGGGTCGCGGCCGTCGGCCAGCCGGGTCGCGTCCGCCGCGCAGACCGGGACCTCACGGGTCGCGCCGCCGGACGGCGTCCAGGTGGCGTCGGCGACCGAGGGCCCGTGCCGGGGGTCGAAGAAGCAGGGCGGACGGCGCTCGGGCAGCGGTCGGCGCTCGCGGCGGGCGGCGAGCTGGGCGAGGGAGAAGCGGCCGTCCTCCACCGCCTGGGTGACGGCGCGCACGTCCTCCGGTCTGGTCGCGGCGGCCATGAGCGACTTCGACTGCTCGTAGGCGTCCAGGGCGCGTTCGTAGTCGGCGCGCATCGAATCGTCGGCGCCCGGCTCGGACGGATGGAAGTCCAGCCGGTCGAGTTCCTCCCCGAAGGCCGTGATGTCCTCGTCGACGACGACCCGCAGCCGTTCGAGAGAGGCCTGCTGCTCCTGCTCGTGCCGCCGGCGGTTGCGCCGCACGAGGGTGTACGCGCCCGCGCCGCCGGCCACCACGACCGCGCCCACCGCGATCAGCGCGGCGGAGGAGACGCCGTCGCCGCCGCCCGAGGAGCTCCAGCTGGCGGGGGCCGAGCCTCTCATGTTGGCCAGCGCGCGGTCGGTGAAGTCGTCCAGCTGGGTCTGGGCATTGCTCTCGCCCCGGACGCTGGTGACCAGGTTCTGCACGGCCGGGCGGGACATGACGGCGGAGTCGGCGCGGGCGTCGAAGCGGTCGCCGAGGCGGATCGCGTAGAGGCCGGTGACGCCGGTGGCGGTGCGCAGGTCGGTGAAGAGGTCCGCTGTGGGGTAGCCGGCGGGCAGGACGGCGATGAACAGGGGCTTGTCGGCGTTCTCGATCTGCTGCCGGAGCGCGTGCGCGTCCCCCTGGGACAGCTGGGCGCTCGCGGCGGGATCGACGTAGACCGGGCTCTCGCGGAGCGAGTCGGCGATGGCCGAGACGCTGGTCGAGGCCGCGGTGGCGCGCGGGGCGCCCGCCGACAGCACGGTCAGGACCGTGAGGACGGCGAGCGCCAGTGCGAACAGCGGTCCGGTGAGGCCTCGGGGAGGCCGGGTCGTCAGGGTCGCGACCTTCATACCTCGAAGCTACCCGAAACCCACCCATACCAGACATGCCGCGGGCGGCGAACTACTCCGCGGGGTCCACGCCCGCCTTCAGCAGCCCGTAGGTGCACGCGTCCTCCAGGGCCTGCCACGAGGCCGCGATGACGTTGTCGGCGACGCCGACCGTGGACCACTCGCCCGCGCCGTCGGTCGTGGAGATCAGGACGCGGGTGGTGGACTCGGTGCCGTGCACGCCCTCCAGGATGCGGACCTTGTAGTCGACCAGCTCCAGCTTGGCCAGCTGGGGGTAGATCTTCTCCAGGGCCACGCGCAGGGCGCGGTCCAGGGCGTTGACCGGGCCGTTGCCCTCCGCCGTCGCGACGATCCGCTCGCCCTTGGCCCACAGCTTGACCGTGGCCTCGTTGGCGTGGGTGCCGTCGGGGCGGTCCTCGACGATGGCGCGCCAGGACTCCACCTCGAAGTACCTCAGCGGCTTGCCCTCGACCTCGGCGCGCAGCAGGAGTTCGAAGGAGGCGTCCGCGGCCTCGTAGGTGTAACCCTTGAGCTCGCGCTCCTTGACCCGCTCGACGACCCGGCCGACGACCTCGCGGTCGTCGCCGAGGTCGACGCCGAGCTCCTTGCCCTTGAGCTCGACCGAGGCGCGGCCGGCCATGTCGGAGACCAGCATCCGCATGGTGTTGCCGACCTGCTCGGGGTCGATGTGCTGGTAGAGGTCGGGGTCGACCTTGATGGCCGAGGCGTGCAGGCCCGCCTTGTGGGCGAAGGCCGAAACCCCCACGTACGGCTGATGCGTGGACGGCGTCAGGTTGACGACCTCGGCGATCGCGTGCGAGATCCGGGTCATCTCGCGCAGCTTGCCCTCGGGCAGCACCTTCTTGCCGTACTTCAGTTCCAGGGCGGCGACCACCGGGAAGAGGTTGGCGTTGCCCACCCGTTCGCCGTAGCCGTTCGCCGTGCACTGGACGTGCGTGGCGCCCGCGTCGACCGCGGCGAGGGTGTTGGCCACGGCGCAGCCGGTGTCGTCCTGGGTGTGGATGCCGAGGCGGGCGCCGGTGTCGGCGAGGACGGTGGAGACGACCGCCTGGATCTGCGCCGGGAGCATGCCGCCGTTGGTGTCGCAGAGGATGACCACGTCCGCGCCGGCCTCGGCGGCCGTCCGGACGACGGCCTTGGCGTACTCCGGGTTCGCGCGGTAGCCGTCGAAGAAGTGCTCGCAGTCGACGAAGACCCGGCGGCCCTGGCCCTTCAGGAAGGACACGGTGTCGCCGACCATCGCCAGGTTCTCCTCCAGCGTGGTGCGCAGCGCCAGCTCGACATGGCGGTCGTGGGACTTCGCGACCAGGGTGATCACCCCGGCGCCCGACTCCAGCAGCGCCCTGACCTGCGGGTCGTCCGCCGCCTTGGCGCCGGCCCGGCGGGTCGCGCCGAAGGCGACCAGCTGGGCGTGCTTGAAGTCGATCTCCTCCTGCGCGCGGGCGAAGAACTCGGTGTCCCGGGGGTTGGCGCCGGGCCAGCCGCCTTCGATGAAGCCCACTCCGAAGTCGTCCAGGTGCCGGGCGATGGCCAGCTTGTCGGCGACGGTGAGGTTGATGCCCTCACGCTGCGCGCCGTCGCGCAGGGTGGTGTCGAAGACGTGGAAGGAGTCGTCGAGTTCGCTGGTTTCGGTCATGGTCTGAAGGCTCCTGTGTTGGATCTCGGTCGTTACCGGAATGACCGGCTCCACCATCCCCCCATGGTCCCTCGCGCTCTCGCTCCCGGCTGTGGTGGGCCAGAAATGCGAAAAACCTCTCGCGGGTGCGAGAGGTCTGCGCGCGGGTCGAGGACACGATGTCCGCTCGTACCGTGTCGTACGGAGCGGTCACTGCGGACCGGCGCGCCTGCTGCCAATAATCATGGCGAACGAGAGCACGGGGGCAGTCTGGCACAGACTGCCCCCGTGCTCACCGGGTGTCTCAGAATGCGAGCAATGCGGTGATCACCGCGGCAGTAGCAGCCCGTCCGTCAACGCCGGGCGACTGATCAGCCCAGCTGGTGCATCCACCCGTGCCGGTCCTCGGCCGTGCCGCGCTGGATGTCCAGCAGGGCCTGGCGGAGCCGGACGGTGACCTCCCCGGGCTCGCCGTCCGCCTGCTGCCACTCGCCGCCGGTGCGCTTGACGGTGCCGACCGGGGTGATCACGGCGGCGGTGCCGCAGGCGAAGACCTCCTTGAGCGTGCCGTTCTGCGCGTCGCGCTGCCACTGGTCGACCGAGACGCGGCCCTCCTCGGCCCGGTAGCCGAGGTCGCGGGCGACGGTGAGGAGGCTGTCGCGGGTGACGCCCTCCAGGATGGAGCCGGTCAGGGACGGCGTGACGATCCTGTCCTCGTACACGAAGTACAGGTTCATGCCGCCGAGTTCCTCGACCCACTTGCGCTCGACCGCGTCGAGGTAGCAGACCTGGGCGCAGCCCTGCGCGGCGGCCTCGGCCTGGGCGAGCAGGGAGGCGGCGTAGTTGCCGCCCGTCTTGGCGTCGCCCATGCCGCCGGGGACGGCGCGGACGTGCTCCTCGGAGACCCAGATGGAGACGGGCTTCACGCCGCCCGGGAAGTAGGCGCCGGCGGGCGAGGCGATGACCAGGAAGAGGTACTCGTTGGCCGGCTTCACGCCCAGCCCGACCTCGGTCGCGATCATGAAGGGGCGCAGGTAGAGGGACTCCTCGCCGCCGTGCGCGGGCACCCAGTCCTTGTCCTGCGCGACGAGGGCGTCACACGCCTGGATGAACGTCTCGACCGGCAGTTCGGGCATGGCGAGGCGGCGGGCCGAGCGCTGGAAGCGCTTGGCGTTCTGGTCCGGGCGGAAGGTGGCGACGGAGCCGTCGGGGCGGCGGTAGGCCTTCAGCCCCTCGAAGATCTCCTGCGCGTAGTGCAGGACCATGGTGGCCGGGTCGAGGGGGATCGGCGCGTACGGAACGAGCTGGCCGTCGTGCCAGCCGCGGCCCTCGGTCCACTTGATCGTCACCATGTGGTCGGTGAAGTGGCGGCCGAACCCGGGGTTCGCCAGCATCGCCTGCCGCTCGGCGGCGGAGGTCGGGATGGCGGAGGGCTTGAGCTCGATCGTGGGCGTCGTCATGAGTGGTGTCCTTCACCGGTTGTGTAGTGACGGGCCGCGCTCACGTCCGAACGGCCGGTGGCCGGTGCTAGGACGTCCGAGCATTCCCTCATACCGCGGCTCCGCGTTCGATTATCGCAAGCGGGGTCCGAGGAAGAAAACGGCGTGAATGCGACCCAGGGGTTGATGGTGGCACCCGGCCGGACATACGAGAAGCCGCCGGGTGCGATTGCGACCCGGCGGCTTCGAGAGTTTCGTGCAGCGCGGGGTCAGCCGGCTACTCGTACGGAGAGCGCGTCACCGATCTCGGAGGTGCTGCGCGCGGGCAGCGAGCCGCGCTCCGCCAGGTCGGCGGAGACGGCGTCCTCGATGCGGACCGCTTCCGCGTCGTAGCCGAGGTGACGCAGGAGCAGGGCGACGGACAGGACCGTGGCGGTGGGGTCGGCCTTGCCCTGGCCGGCGATGTCCGGGGCCGAGCCGTGCACCGGCTCGAACATCGACGGGAACTCGCGGGACGGGTTGATGTTCCCGCTCGCGGCGACACCGATGCCGCCGGAGACGGCCGCGGCGAGGTCGGTGATGATGTCGCCGAAGAGGTTGTCGGTGACGATGACGTCGAACCGGCCCGGGTCGGTGACCAGGTAGATCGTGGCCGCGTCGACGTGGATGTAGTCGGTGGCGACCTCGGGGAACTCCTCGGCCACCCGGTTGAAGACGTTCGTCCACAGGTGTCCGGCGAAGGCCAGCACGTTGTTCTTGTGGACCAGCGTCAGCTTCTTGCGGGGGCGGGCCTGGGCGCGGGCGAACGCGTCCCGGACGACGCGCTCGACGCCGAAGGCCGTGTTCACGGAGACCTCGGTGGCGACCTCGTGCGGGGTGCCCTTGCGGATCGTGCCGCCGTTGCCGGTGTACGGGCCCTCGGTGCCCTCGCGGACCACGATGAAGTCGATCTCGGGCTGGCCGGCCAGCGGGGTGGCGACACCCGGGAGGAGCTTCGACGGACGCAGGTTGACGTGGTGGTCGAAGAGGAAGCGCAGCTTGAGCAGGAAGCCCCGCTCCAGGACGCCGGACGGGACGCTCGGGTCGCCGATCGCGCCGAGCAGGATGGCGTCGTGCTGCCGAAGCGCCTCGGTGTCGGCGTCGGTGAGGGTCTCACCGGTGGCGTGGTAACGCCGGGCGCCGAAGTCGTACTCCTTGGTCTCCAGCTTCACATCCTGCGGGAGGACGGCGGAGAGGACCTTGAGACCTTCGGCCACGACCTCCTGGCCGATGCCGTCACCGGGGATCACTGCGAGATTGAGGCTGCGAGACATGCGGGAACCCTACTCCTCCGTCCCATGGGATGACATGAACTGTCCGCCATACGGACGGGGAGTCGGGGTACGGCGCGGATCGGCGCGGATCGGCTCAGTGGCCGGTCTCGCCGCCGTTGTCGCGGCGGTCGAGGGCGCGCTGGAGGGCGGCGGCGGCGTTCTTGCGGTCGGACTCGCTCGTACCGGAGACGTGACGGACTCGGCGGCGGACGGTCGTCTCGGCCATGGGGAATCGACTCCTTCGAATTCCAGGGAGTGCGGAAGGGGGGTGCGAGACGCCGGTGGGCGGGGGGGGCGGGCCGCAGGGGTTGCCTGCACGGGGCCCGGCTCACGACCGCCATTCGCTTGATCGAGCGAGACGTTCGGCTCCTACAAAGTTAAGCGAGGAGCGCGCGCCTGTCTCTACAAATACTCGGACTTCCTACTATCTGAGACGGCGGCCTCGCCGAGGGCCGCCGCCACGGCCTCCCGGAAGCCCCTCGGCTGCTCCACCCACGGCAGGTGCCCGGCCTCCGGAAAGATCACCCGCCGTCCCCGCGGCAGGGCCCGCTCCAGCGGGTCGACGGCCGAACGCGGCCGGATGTCGAGTGCGCCGTCGACGATCGTCACGGGCACGTCGAGCGCCTGGCAGGCGGCGCACAGCTCGGGCCGCCCAGGCGCGTCCGGCCTCGGCGTTCAGGGCGTCTAGCTCAGCGCGAGCTGCGCGCCGCAGGAATGGCCGAGCAGTGTCATCCGTTCGAGGCCGAAGTGCCGCCGAACGGCGTCCAGATCCGCCACGAAGCGCTCGGTGGTCCACGGTCCGGGGCAGCGCTCCGACCGCCCGCAGCCGCGCTGGTCCCAGCGGATCACCGGCGCCAGGTCGTCGAGCCCGGCGGCCACGTCCTCGAACGTGTCCCACAGTCCGGGCCCGCCGTGGCACAGCACCAGGGCCTCGCCCGCCGCGGCGCGCCCCGGCCGCGCGGCCCACAGCCGCACTCCGGCGGGGCGCGCGGAGCGGATGTCAGCCCATGTGCGGGTACGTGTAGTCGGTCGGCGGGACCAGGGTCTCCTTGATGGCGCGGGTCAGCGTCCAGCGCATCAGGTTCTGCGGGGCGCCGGCCTTGTCGTCGGTGCCGGAGGCGCGGCCGCCGCCGAAGGGCTGCTGGCCGACGACGGCGCCGGTCGACTTGTCGTTGATGTAGAAGTTGCCGGCCGCGTAGCGCAGCTTCTCCATCGTGTACGCGGCGGCCGCGCGGTCGTTCGCGATGACCGAGCCGGTGAGCGCGTAGTCGGAGACCGACTCCATCTGCGTCAGCATCGCGTCGTAGGCGTCGGCCGAGCTGTCGTCGTACACGTGCACGGCGAGGAACGGGCCGAAGTACTCGGTCGTGAAGACCTCGTTCGCCGGGTCGGTGCACTCCACGACGGTCGGGCGGACGAACCAGCCGACCGAGTCGTCGTAGGAGCCGCCCGCGACGATCGTGCAGGTCGGGTCCTCCTTCGCGCGGTCGATGGCGGCCTTGTTCTTGGCGAAGGAACGCTCGTCGATGACGGCCCCGATGAAGTGGGTGAGGTCGGTGACGTCGCCCATGGTCAGGTGGTCGACCTCGGCCGCGAACTCCTCCTTGAAGCCGGAGTTCCAGATCGACGCCGGGATGTAGGCGCGCGAGGTGGCGCTGCACTTCTGGCCCTGGTACTCGAACGCGCCGCGCGTGAGGGCGGTCTTGAGGACCGCGCGGTCGGCGCTCGGGTGGGCGACGACGAAGTCCTTGCCGCCGGTCTCGCCGACGAGCCGCGGGTAGGAGCGGTACTTCTCGATGTTGGCGCCGACCGTCTTCCACAGGTACTGGAAGGTCTTGGTGGAGCCGGTGAAGTGGATGCCGGCGAGGTCGCGGTGGTTCAGGGCGACCTCGGAGACCTCGATGCCGTCGCCGGTGACGAGGTTGATGACGCCCTTGGGCAGCCCGGCCTCCTCCAGCAGCTGCATCAGCAGGACGGCCGCGTGGGTCTGGGTCGGCGACGGCTTCCACACGACCACGTTGCCCATCAGAGCGGGCGCGGTCGGCAGGTTGCCGGCGATGGCCGTGAAGTTGAACGGCGTGATCGCGTAGACGAAGCCTTCGAGCGGGCGGTGGTCGAGGCGGTTCCAGACGCCCGGCGAGTTCGCCGGGGGCTGCTCGGCCAGGATCTGGCGGGCGTAGGCGACGTTGAAGCGCCAGAAGTCGACCAGTTCGCAGGGACAGTCGATCTCCGCCTGCTGGGCGGTCTTCGACTGGCCGAGCATGGTGGAGGCGGCCAGCGTCTCGCGCCAGGGACCGGCGAGCAGTTCGGCGGCGCGCAGGATGATCGCGGCGCGGTCGTCGAAGGACATCGCGCGCCAGGCGGGCGCGGCGGCGAGGGCCGCGTCGACGGCGTCCTGGGCGTCCTGCCGGGTGGCGTTGGCGTAGGTGCCGAGGCGGGCCTTGTGGTGGTGCGGCTGCACGACGTCGAACCGCTTGCCGCCGCCCATCCGCCGCTCGCCGCCGATGGTGCAGGGCAGCTCGACGGGGTTGTCGGCCAGCTCCTTGAGCTTGACCTCCAGCCGGGCGCGCTCGGGCGAGCCGGGGGCGTAGCCGTGCACCGGCTCGTTGACGGGGGTGGGGACCTGGGTCACAGCGTCCATGAGATCCGTAACTCCTTGAACTTGAGCGGGTGTTCGGGCTCAGCCTTTGGTGATCATGCTGCGGACGAAGAACCGCAGGTTGGCCGGCTTCTCGGCCAGGCGGCGCATGAAGTAGCCGTACCAGTCGGTGCCGTAGGCGGTGTAGACGCGCATGCGGTGGCCCTCGGCGGCCAGCCGCAGGTGCTCGTCGCTGCGGATGCCGTAGAGCATCTGGAACTCGTACTCGTCGAGCTTGCGGCCGGCGCGGTGGGCGAGTTCCTGCGCGATGACGATCAGGCGCGGGTCGTGGGACCCGACCATCGGGTACCCGGCGCCGTCCATGAGGATCCTCAGGATCCGCACGTACGCCTTGTCGATCTCGTGTTTCTGCTGGTAGGCGACCTCGGCGGGCTCCTTGTAGGCGCCCTTGACCAGCCGTACCCGGCTGCCGTTCGCGGCGAGTCGGCGGGCGTCGCCCTCGGTGCGGAAGAGGTACGCCTGGATGACGCAGCCGGTCTGCGGGAAGTCCTCCCGCAGTGCGTCGTGGATGGCGAACATCGAGTCGAGGGTGGTGTGGTCCTCGGCGTCCAGGGTGACGGTGGTGCCGATGGCGGCGGCGGCCTCGACGACCGGCCGGACGTTGGCGAGCGCCAGCTCATGCCCTCCGTCGAGCGCTTGTCCGAACATGGACAGCTTGACGGACATCTCGACCCGTTCGCCGAGCTCCAGCCCGGCGAGCCGGTCGATCAGGGCCAGATAGGCGTCGCGGGCGGCGGCGGCCTGTCCGGGGGTGGTGATGTCCTCGCCGACGACGTCCATCGTCAGCTCCAGCCCCCCGGCGGTGAGCTCCTCGACGATCGGGACGATGTCGTCGACCGTCTCGCCGGGGATGAAGCGGTCCACGACCTGCTTCGTCACCGGGGCCGCCGAGATCAGGCGTCGCATCCGGTCGCTGCGCGACGCGGCAAGAATCACGGGACCCAGCACGGGGCACCTCCACAAACCAGCAGATAGAACCACCGTGAAACCTAAGGATCCCTCCGATCGTCGGCCATCGACACCTGTCACGCATCCCTGCCACAGATCTCAGACAGATGTATGAAGGCTTTCGAAAATGCGGGAGAATGCCCGGGTGACAGCCGACTACAAAGGCGACTACCAGGAACTGGTCGATGAGATCTCGGAGCTCCTCGACGCTCCCGCGACCCTGGAGAACCGGGACTTCGAGCTGATCGCGTTCGGCGCGTACGACAGCGAGGGTGAGCTGGACGCGTCCGCGCTGGATCCGGTGCGCACCCGCTCGATCCTGACCCGGCGCTCCACGGCGGCCGTCCGCACCTGGTTCGAGGGCTTCGGCATCACGCGCGCGAGCGGCCCGGTCCGGATCCCGCCGACCCCGGAGGCGGGGGTCTACCGGGGCCGGGTCTGCCTCCCGGTACGGCATCGGGGGGTCGTCCTCGGCTACGTCTGGCTGCTGGACGACGACCCCGGGCCGTCTCAGGCGCAGTTGGCGGCCGCGATGGAGGTGACCGCCCGGATCGGCGCGCTGCTCGCCGACGAGGCGCAGCACGGGGCCGACCTCACCCGGGAGCTGCGGGCGGTGCTGACCGCGCAGCCCGGCTGGCAGCGGGACATGGCGGTCGCGGAGCTGCGCACCGCGCTCGGCGCCCGCGCGGACGGACCGCACACGGTGGTGTGCGTGACCCCGTGGCCGTCCGCCGACCCGGACGAGGCCCCTTCCGTGCGGACGCTGCCGGGGGCGACGGCGCTGTGCACGGTGCCGTGGGGCACGGCGTCCCAGTCGCTGGCGCTGCTGGTCCGGCTGCGCTCGACGGACACCCTCACCCCGGCGACGTCGACGGCGGCCCGGCTCCTCGAACGGGCGGGCGAGGCGGCCGCGGGAGTGGCCGCCGGGCGCGTCGGTCTGGCGGAGCTCGGGGCCGCCTGGGAGGAGGCGTCGGCGTCGGCGCGGGCCGCTCTGGCGGAGCCCCGGCTGGGCCGCGTAGCGCAGTGGGCGTCCATCGGCCCGTACCGGCTGCTGACCTCCCTGCCGCCGCGGTCCCCCCAGGACCCCGCCGTACGGGAACTGCTCGCTCCCGCCCACCGCGAACTCGCCCGCACGGCGGAGGTGTACCTGGACTGCGCGGGCCAGGCCGGCCGCACGGCCGCCGAGCTGGGCATCCACCGCCAGACGCTGTACTACCGGCTGTCCCGGGTGGAGCAGCTGACCGGCCTGGACCTGGACGACGGCGAGGCCCGCCTGCTCCTGCACATGGCGTTGAAGGCGGCCCGGCTGTAGAACGCGCCGAAAAACGACTGCCGGACGGGCTGGTTCAGCCCGTCCGGCGTTTGAGGAGGGGAACCTCAGACGAGGTTCACCGCGCGCGCGGACGTCGCGCCGATCTCGCTGGCGAGCTCCGCCAGCACCCCGGCGGGAACCGTGTCGTCGACGGTCAGGACCGCCAGCGCCTCGCCGCCGACCGCCGCGCGGGCGACCTGCATGCCGGCGATGTTGATGCCCGCCTCGCCGAAGACCCGGCCCACGGTGCCGACGACGCCCGGCCGGTCCTCGTACTTGAGGACGGCCATGTGGTCGGCGAGCGCGAGGTCGACGTCGTACTCGCCGACGGCGACGATCTTCTGGAGGTGCTTCGGACCGGCCAGCGTGCCGGAGACCGACACCTCCTCGCCGTCCGACAGCGTGCCGCGCACGGTGACGACATTGCGGTGGTCGGCCGACTCGGAGCTGGTCGTCAGCCGTACCTCGACACCGCGCTCCTGCGCGAACAGGGGCGCGTTGACGTAGGAGACGGTCTCGTCGACGACGTCCTCGAAGACGCCCTTGAGGGCGCTGAGCTCCAGCACCTTCACATCGTGCTGGGTGATCTCGCCGTAGACCTCGACGTCGAGGCGGACCGCGACCTCGCCCGCGAGCGCGGTGAAGATCCGGCCCAGCCGCTCGGCCAGCGGCAGACCCGGCTTGACGTCCTCGGCGATGACCCCGCCCTGGACGTTCACCGCGTCCGGCACGAGCTCACCCGCGAGGGCGAGGCGCACCGAGCGCGCGACCGCGATGCCGGCCTTCTCCTGCGCCTCGTCGGTGGAGGCGCCGAGGTGCGGGGTGGCGACGACCTGGTCGAACTCGAACAGCGGGGAGTCCGTGCAGGGCTCCTTCGCGTACACGTCGAGGCCGGCGCCGGCGACCCGGCCCTCCTTCAGCGCCGAGTACAGCGCCTCCTCGTCCACGATCCCGCCGCGCGCGGCGTTGACGATGCGCACGCTCGGCTTGACCTTGCGCAGCGCCTCGTCGCCGATCAGACCGACCGTCTCGGGGGTCTTCGGCAGGTGGACGGTGATGAAGTCGGAGACTTCGAGCAGCTCGTCCAGCGAGAGCACCTTGACGCCCATCTGGGCGGCGCGCGCGGGCTGGATGTAGGGGTCGTACGCGACGACCTTCATGCCGAAGCCGGACATGCGCTGCGCGACGAGCGCGCCGATGCGGCCGAGGCCGACGACGCCGAGGGTCTTCTCGGCGAGCTCCACGCCCGTGTACTTGCTGCGCTTCCACTCGCCGTTCTTCAGCGCGGCGTTGGCCTGCGGGATGTGGCGGGCGGTGGCGAGCAGCAGACCGCAGGCCAGTTCGGCGGCGGTCACGATGTTGGAGGTCGGGGCGTTGACGACCATCACGCCGGCCTTGGTGGCGGAAGGCACGTCGACGTTGTCCAGGCCGACGCCGGCCCGTGCGACGACCTTCAGCTTCTTCGCGGCGGCGATCGCCTCGGCGTCGACCTTGGTGGCCGAGCGGATCAGGATCGCGTCGACGTCGGCGATGGCGGGGAGCAGTTCGGCTCGGTCCGCTCCGTTGCAGTGCCGGATCTCGAAGTCCGGGCCAAGCGCGTCCACGGTCGCGGGCGACAGCTCTTCAGCGATGAGTACGACAGGTTTCGAGCTCACGTGAGTCCTCACAAGTCCAAAGCGTGCGGACGGCCGTCCCGACGGCCGCAGCGGAGGAGGGGCTAGCCGCGTGGAAGACGCACGACGCTGTGGGCCTGAACGCGTATGTAGTGCAGCAGTGTAGTGCTGCCCCGGAGGTCGCCTTACGCCTCCCGAAATGAGCCCCGCGACGGCGCGCCGAAGCCGGCGGCGCCGTCGCGGGGTCAGGGCTTACGCCTCGTCGTTCACCCAGCTCATCAGCTTGCGGAGCTGCTTGCCGGTGGTCTCCAGCAGGTGCTCGGAGTCGGCCGTCTTGTACTCGTTGTACTTCTTCAGGCCGCCGTGGTACTCGTCCATCCAGTTCTGCGCGAAGGTGCCGTCCTGGATCTCCGCGAGGACCTGCTTCATCTCGGCCTTGGTGGCGTCGGTGATGATGCGCGGGCCGGTGATGTAGTCGCCCCACTCGGCGGTCTCGGAGACGCTCCAGCGCATCTTCTCCAGGCCGCCCTCGTACATGAGGTCCACGATCAGCTTCAGCTCGTGCAGGCACTCGAAGTACGCGATCTCCGGCTGGTAGCCCGCCTCGACCAGCGTCTCGAAGCCCGCCTTGACCAGCGCCGAGGTGCCACCGCACAGCACGGCCTGCTCACCGAACAGGTCGGTCTCGGTCTCCTCGGTGAAGGTCGTCTTGATGACGCCCGCGCGCGTGCCGCCGATGCCCTTGGCGTACGACAGCGCCAGCGCGAACGCGTTGCCCGTCGCGTCCTGCTCGACCGCGGCGATGGCGGGGACGCCACGACCCTCCTCGTACTGGCGGCGCACGAGGTGGCCGGGGCCCTTGGGGGCGACCAGGGCGACGTCGACGCCGGCCGGGGCCTTGATGAAGCCGAAGCGGATGTTGAAGCCGTGCGCGAAGAACAGCGCGTCGCCGTCCTTCAGGTTCGGCGCGATGGACTCCTCGTAGACCTGGGCCTGGATCGGGTCCGGGATCAGGATCATGATGACGTCGGCCTCGGCGGCGGCCTCGGCGGGCGTCACCACGCGCAGGCCCTGCTCCTCGGCCTTCGCCTTGGACTTGGAGCCCTCGTGCAGACCGACGCGGACGTCGACGCCCGAGTCGCGCAGCGACAGCGCGTGCGCATGGCCCTGGCTGCCGTAACCGATGACCGCGACCTTGCGGCCCTGGATGATGGACAGGTCGGCGTCGGCGTCGTAGAACAGCTCGGCCACTTTGGGTTCTCTCCTTGTGTGCAGGTGTTGCGTCCCACCGTATGACGGCGGGCGGAAGGGAAGTCTCGGGGTCTCGGTATACGGGCGGGACACGGACGGGCCGGTGACGCCGACCCGTCCGTTCCCATACTTACGCCGACCGGTCGAGCGCGCGCAGCGAACGGTCCGTGATCGAACGGGCGCCGCGGCCGATCGCGATCGTGCCGGACTGGACCAGCTCCTTGATGCCGTACGGTTCCAGCATCTTGAGCATGGCGGACAGCTTGTCGTGGCTGCCGGTGGCCTCGATGGTCACGGCCTCCGGGGAGACGTCGACCGTCTTGGCGCGGAACAGCTGGACGATCTCGACGATCTGGGAGCGCGTCTCGTTGTCGGAGCGCACCTTCACCAGAACGAGTTCGCGGTGAACGGCGGTTCCGGGCTCCAGTTCGACGATCTTCAGCACCTCGACGAGCTTGTTGAGCTGCTTGGTGACCTGCTCCAGCGGCAGGGCGTCGACGCTCACCACGATCGTGATGCGGGAGATGTCGGCGTGCTCGGTGACGCCGACGGCGAGCGAGTCGATGTTGAAGCCTCGCCGGGAGAACAGGGCGGCGATCCGGGCCAGGATGCCCGGCTTGTTCTCCACCAGGACGGAGAGCGTGTGCTTGGACATGTCTTCTTTACGTCTCTCTCGCTCAGTCGTCTTCGTTGTCGCCGAAGTCGGGGCGGACGTCCCGGGCGGCCAGGATCTCGTCGTTGGAGGTGCCGGCGGCGACCATCGGCCACACCATGGCGTCCTCGTGGACGATGAAGTCGATGACGACCGGGCGGTCGTTGATCGAGTTCGCCTCTTCGATGACCTTGTCGAGGTCGTCCGGGGACTCGCAGCGGATCGCGTGGCAGCCCATGGCCTCCGACAGCTTCACGAAGTCGGGGACGCGGGTGCCGCGGGCGTCGGGGTTGACGTCGTTCGGACCGCTGTGCAGCACGGTGTTGGAGTACCGCTGGTTGTAGAACAGGGTCTGCCACTGGCGGACCATCCCGAGGGCGCCGTTGTTGATGATGGCGACCTTGATCGGGATGTTGTTCAGGGCGCAGGTGGTGAGTTCCTGGTTGGTCATCTGGAAGCAGCCGTCGCCGTCGATCGCCCAGACCGGCCGGTCCGGGGCGCCGGCCTTGGCGCCCATCGCGGCCGGGACCGCGTAGCCCATGGTGCCCGCGCCGCCGGAGTTCAGCCAGGTGGCGGGCTTCTCGTACTGGATGAAGTGGGCGGCCCACATCTGGTGCTGGCCGACGCCCGCGGTGAAGATCGTGCCCTCGGGGGCGAGTCGTCCGATGCGCTCGATGACCTGCTGCGGGGAGAGCGAGCCGTCGGCGGGCTGGTCGTAGCCCAGCGGATAGGTCTCGCGCCAGCGGTCGAGGTCCTTCCACCAGGCGGCGTAGTCGCCGGTCTGGCCCTCGCTGTGCTCCTTCTGCACCGCCTGGATCAGGTCGGCGATGACCTCGCGGGCGTCCCCCACGATCGGCACGTCGGCGGCGCGGTTCTTGCCGATCTCGGCCGGGTCGATGTCCGCGTGGACGATCTTGGCGTGCGGCGCGAAGCTGTCGAGCTTGCCGGTGACGCGGTCGTCGAAGCGGGCGCCGAGGGCGACGATCAGATCGGCCTTCTGCAGACCGGTGACGGCGGCCACCGAGCCGTGCATGCCCGGCATGCCCAGGTGCTGCGGGTGGCTGTCGGGGAACGCGCCCAGCGCCATCAGCGTGGTGGTGACGGGCGCGCCGGTCAGCTCGGCGAGGACCTTCAGCTCTGCGGTGGCGCCGGCCTTGATGACACCGCCGCCGACGTACAGGATCGGCCGCTTGGCGGCGGTGATCAGCTTGGCGGCCTCCCGGATCTGCTTGGCGTGCGGCTTGGTCACCGGGCGGTAGCCGGGCAGGTCCATGACCGGCGGCCAGGAGAACGTCGTCTTCGCCTGGAGGATGTCCTTGGGGATGTCGACCAGGACCGGGCCGGGGCGGCCGGTGGAGGCGATGTGGAAGGCCTGCGCGATCACCCGGGGGATGTCCTCGGCCTTGGTGACCAGGAAGCTGTGCTTGGTGATCGGCATGGTGATGCCGACGATGTCCGCCTCCTGGAAGGCGTCCGTGCCGATCGCCTTGGACGCCACCTGGCCGGTGATCGCCACGAGCGGCACCGAGTCCATGTGGGCGTCGGCGATCGGGGTGACCAGGTTGGTCGCGCCGGGGCCGCTCGTCGCCATGCAGACGCCGACCTTGCCGGTGGCCTGCGCGTATCCGGTGGCCGCGTGACCCGCGCCCTGCTCGTGGCGGACCAGGACGTGGCGGACCCTCGTCGAGTCCATCATCGGGTCGTAGGCGGGCAGGATCGTGCCGCCGGGAATGCCGAATACCGTCTCGGCGCCGACCTCCTCGAGCGAACGGATGAGGGACTGCGCACCCGTCACGTGCTCGACGGAAGCGGAGTGCTGTCCTCCGGATCGGGGCCGTGGCTGCGGATGAGCCCCGGTGGCCTGCTCGGTCATCGGCATTCTCTTCTCGATGCTGAGGGTTTTACTGAGGGTTTCACTGAGGGTCTGGCTGGGGTCCTGCGGGTTTTGTGCAACAAAAAACCCCTCGTGCCAGAAGGCAAGCGAGGGGAGCGCGCCGGGTGTGGGTCGCTGTGCGTTCCGGGTCCTCCCGGACGTCACCAGCGTCAGCCGACGCGCTTTCCAAGTACGAGAATTCGGGTGCGCATGGCATTGACCCTCCCCCTGGCGCGCACCGACTGTCAAGTGGGTGGGACGGGAGTCTCATTATGTGAGCGAAGGGCACTTCCGCTCCCCAGAACGGCTGTCACTGCGGCAGTCACCCCACTGGTGTACACCCCCGCGCCGCCGCCCGCGAACGCCGGCTCGGCCGGGCCGTGCGGCACCGGGTAGCGGCCGGTCGCGAGCCCCCGGCGCAGCCGGTACTCGTCCAGCGGTCCGGAGAACGCCATGCCCTGGCCGTGCGTGCAGCCCAGCGCGCGCAGGGCGACGACCTGCTCGGGCAGGTCCACGCCGTCGGCCACGGACTGCAGTCCGAGATCGCCGGCGATCCGCAGCAGCCCACCGGTGATCTTGTGCAGCCGCGCGGACTCGACGACCCCCTCGACCAGCGAGCGGTCGAGCTTGAGCACGTCGACGGGGAGCCGCCGCAGTGCGGTGAAGGTCGCGTAGCCGCTGCCGAAGCCGTCCAGGGCGATGCGGACGCCGAGGCGCTTCAGGGCCGCCAGCCGGCGCTCCAGCTCGTCCAGCGGGACTCTGGGGTCGGTGTCGGACAGCTCGACCACCAGCGACCCGGACGGCAGCCCGTGCCGCGTCAGCAGGGCCTCGACGGAGCCCAGCGGCATCGACCGGTCCAGCAGCCGCCGGGCGCCCACCCGCACGACCACGGGCACGGTGAGCCCGCCGGCGGCCCGGTCGGCGGCCTGTTCGACGGCCTCCTCCAGCAGCCAGCGGTCCAGCTCGGCCGTCTTGTCGCTGTCCTCCGCGACCCGCAGGAACTCGGCGGGCGTGAAGAGCACTCCTTGGGAGGAGCGCCAGCGGGCCTGCGCGGCGACCGACGAGATCCGGCCGTCCTCCAGGCGCACCACGGGCTGGTGCAGCAGGGCGAACTCGCCGTCGTGCAGCGCGGCACGCAGCCGCGTGGCCAGCTCCGCCTTGCGTACGACGTCCTGCTGCATCTGCGGCTTGTAGAGCTCGACCCGGCCCTTGCCGCCCGCCTTGGCGCGGTACATGGCGAGGTCGGCGTTGCGCAGCAGCTCTCCGGCGCCGAGCCCCGGTTCGGCGAAGGCGACGCCGATGGACGCGGCGACCCGGACCTCGTTGCCGTCGATCAGGTAGGGCTGCGAGAGCGTGAGCCGGAGCCGGTCGGCGAGTTCCAGTATGTGGCGTTCCCGGGCGGCCCGGTCGCGGGTGCCGTCGCCGACGATCAGCGCGGCGAACTCGTCGCCGCCCAGCCGGGAGGCGGTGTCGCCCTTGCGGACCGCTTCGTGGAGCCTGCGGGCGGCCTGGACCAGCAGTTCGTCCCCGGCCGCGTGGCCGATGGTGTCGTTGACGGCCTTGAAGCCGTCGAGGTCGATGAAGAGGACCGCGGTGTTGCGCAGCGCGGGGCCGCGGTCGGAGCTGCGGCGGCCGGACAGGGCCTGCTGGACGCGCCGGGTGAACAGCGCGCGGTTGGGCAGGTCGGTGAGCGGGTCGTGCTCGGCGTTGTGCTGGAGCTGCGCCTGGAGGCGGACGCGCTCGGTCACGTCCCGGCTGTTGAAGATCAGGCCGCCGTGGTGCCGGTTGACGGTCGACTCGACGTTGAGCCAGCCCCCGTCGCCGGAGCGGAAGCGGCACTCGATGCGGGTCGTGGGTTCGTCCTGGGGGCTCGCGGCGAGGAAGCGGCGCACCTCGTGCACGACGCAGCCCAGGTCCTCCGGGTGGATCAGGTTCGCCAGTTCGCTGCCGACCAGCTCTTCCGCGGGCCGGCCGTAGACCCCGGCGGCGGCCGGGGAGACGTAGCGCAGGATGCCGCTGGGGGCGGCGATCATGATGACGTCGCTGGAGCCCTGCACCAGGGAGCGGAAGTGGTTCTCCTTCTGCGCCAGTTCCTGGGTGAGGGTGATGTTGTCGAGCAGCATGATCCCCTGGCGCACCACCAGGGCGAGCACGACGGCGCCGCCGGTCAGCAGCACCACGCGGTCGACGCTGCGGCCGTTGAGGACGTTGTAGAGGATCCCCAGGGTGCAGACGGCGGCGGCGAGATAGGGCGTCAGCGCGGCCAGGGAGCCGGTGATGGGCCGGGTGGCCGGATACCGGCCGTGATCGCCGCCCTGGGGAGGCGTCTGCGCGGCCGGGTGGGCGGACGCGTGGGCGGCAGGGTGAGCGGCCGGGTGCGACGGTCCGTGCGGGTAGCCGCCGGTGCGGTGGCCGGGTACGTGCTCGTGCACCACACGCGTGTGCCCCTCGTCCGACGCCGGTCCCTGCTGGCGGGAGGCGGCCCAGGGCGCGTACGCCAGGAGCAGCGAGCCGGCGAACCAGCCCGCGTCGAGCAGTTGGCCCGAGCGGTAGTTGTTGTGCAGCAGCGGTGAGGTGAACAGGGCGTCGCACATCACGGTCAGCGCGAGGGCGCCGACGGCGGTGTTGACCGCCGAGCGGTTCACCGCGGTGCGCCGGAAGTGCAGCACCAGCACCATGCTCACCAGGGCGATGTCGAGCAGCGGATACGCCAGCGACAGCGCCGCGTGCGCCACGCTGGGCCCGTCGAACTTCGCCGCCTGGGCGAGCGCGAGGCTCCAGGAGAGGGTGAGCAGCGAGCCGGCGATCAGCCAGGCGTCCAGCGCCAGGCAGACCCAGCCGGCCTTCGTCATCGGTCGGGCGGCGAGCACGAGCAGTCCCACGATGGCGGGGGGCGCGAAGCAGAGGAAGAACAGGTCGGCGTAGCTGGGGCTGGGCACGGGCCGGCCCAGGACCACCTCGTACCACCCCCAGACCAGGTTGCCGAGGGCCGCCATCGCCGAGGAGAGCGCGAACAGCAGCCAGGCGGGTCGAAAGCGGATGCGGCGGGTGCGCGCGTACAGGAAGCAGGAGACGGCGGCGGTGCCCGCCGCGGCGCTGAGTCCGAAGTCGCCCATGATCAGGGCGAGTTCGTCCGACCCCCAGCCGAGCGCGGAACCGATGGCGTATCCCGCGCACAGCAGGGCCAGCAGCAGTTGGTGGAGGAGGTTCGATGCGGGGCCGCCCTTGGCCGGCGGCACGGTGCGTGGCGTCCCCGTCGAGGGCTGCGTGCGCAGCTTTCCGTCGAGGAGAGTCGTGGAGGTGGTGGGCGAGCTCACCGGGTCCTCCCGGTCCGCGTCGCTCCCGAATCCCTCGGGTCCGAGAACACCGGCTGTGCGTGGCTCCGGTGGCGGTGAGTGTCGTGACCGTGCCTACGCGCGGTCGAGCGCCAGGGTCGCCGCCGGCGGCTCCGCCGCGTCGGATCGTTCGTCCAAAGGCCGTGCATCGCCCGTCGCCCCCCTCACAAGTCTGAAATATCCATCCCTCACGCCGAAAGTGCGCGGCGCAGCCCCTGTCGGGACGATACACCAGTCTCGTCACTCAGGGACATAGTTCCTCTACGCTGCGTGACGATCATCGGCATATGCGCCCGGAAGAGGTACGGACCGCGTCCGGGGGACTGCGGAGGGTGCCCGAACCGGACTACAGGTGTGCCCCGGTCGTCACGATCCGTTCGCCGTGCCCGTCGTAAGGATCACGTTGCGCAGCGGCTCCCGGTTCACGAAGCGGCCCAACTGGTCCACCAGCAGGCGCTTGGCGCGGGGCAGGAAGGCGGAGGTGGGGCCTCCGACGTGCGGGCTGACGAGCACGCCCGGCGCGGTCCACAGCCGGTGGCCCGGGGGCAGCGGCTCGGGGTCGGTGACGTCCAGCGCGGCGGTGATGCGGCCGGTCTCCAGTTCGGCGAGCAGCGCCTCGGTGTCGACGACCGGGCCGCGGGCCACGTTGACCAGCAGTGCGCCGTCCTTCATACGGCCCAGGAAGTCGGCGTCGACCAGGCCGAGCGTGCTCTCGGTCAGCGGCGTGGACAGGATCACGACGTCCGCCTCGGGGAGCAGGGCGGGCAGTTCGGCGATCGGATGCACAGGCCCGCGCGCCGTCGTGCGCCAGGAGCGCGCGACGCGCGCCACCCGCGCCACCTCGAAGGGCACGAGCCGGTCCTCGATGGCGGAGCCGATGGAGCCGTACCCGACGATGAGCACGTTCTTGTCGGCGAGCGCGGGGTGGAAGCCGCTCTGCCACAGCCCCTTGTCCTGGGCGCGCACGAAGTCGGGGACGCCGCGCAGGGCGGCGAGGGTGAGGGTGAGCGCGAGTTCAGCGGTGCTCGCCTCGTGCACCCCGCGCGCGTTGCACAGCCGCACACCGGGCACGAGGTCCGCCAGTTGGACGCTGACGTCGTCGACGCCGGCGCTGAGCGTCTGCACGACCTGGAGGCGGCGCATCTGCCGCAGCGGCCGTACCTTCACGGACTGCTGCTTCAGGTAGGGCACCACATAGAAGGCGCAGTCCGCGGGATCGGCCGGGAACTCCTGGTCCCCGTCCTCGCCGCCGTCCCAGAAGCGGTAGTCGAGCCCCTCGGGAAGACCGTCGATGTCCTCTGGCGGAAGGGGCAGCCATACGTCGAGTGCCATGTCTGAGCTCATGGGCAGGAGGCTATGTCAGGCACACGTCGACACAGACGTTAGGTTGGGGGGTCTGGAGAGGGAGGGTTTCGGGCAGGTGGAGCGCAGGAGGATCGGCGCGGGGGCGCTCGAGGTGGGGTCCGTCGGACTCGGGTGCATGCCGATGAGCTGGGCGTACAGCGGGTCGCGGCAGCGGGGCGACGAGTCGCTGAGGGCGGTGCACCGGGCGCTGGACGCGGGTTCGTCCCTGCTGGACACCGCCGACATGTACGGCCCGTTCACCAACGAGCTCCTGGTGGGGCGGGTGTTGAAGGAGCGGCGCGAGGATGCGTTCGTGTCGACGAAGGTCGGTCTGCTCGTCGGTGAGCAGCACATCGTGGCCAACGGCCGTCCCGGGTATGTGAAGCGGGCCTGCGACGCCTCCCTGCGACGGTTGCAGACGGATGTCATCGACCTCTACCAGTTGCACCGCGCCGACCCCGAGGTCCCGGTCGAGGAGACCTGGGGCGCGATGGCCGAGCTGGTGGCGGCGGGCAAGGTGCGGGCCTTGGGGCTGTGCGCGATGGGCGCGCGGGGCGGTCGGCGATCCGGTGGGCGATCCGGTGGGCGACTGCACGACGGAACGATTCGGCAGCTGCGGCGGGTGCAGCAGGTCTTCCCGGTGAGCGCGGTGGAGGCGGAGCTGTCGGTGTGGTCGCCGGAGGCGCTGGACGACCTGCTGCCGTGGTGCGCGGCGCGGGGAATCGGCTTCGTGGCGGCGATGCCGCTCGGCAACGGCTTCCTGACCGGCACGCTGACCCCCGGCGAGGGCTTCGAGCCCGACGACATGCGGGCCCGGCACCCGCGTTTCACCGCCGAGATGATGGCCGCGAACCAGCCGATCGTCGCCGGTCTGCGCCGGGTCGCCGCCCGGCACGGGGACGCGGTGACGGCGGCGCAGGTGGCCCTGGCCTGGGTGCTGGCGCAGGGCCGGCACGTGGTCCCGGTGCCGGGCGCCAAGCACGAGCGCTGGGCAGCGGAGAACGCGGAGGCATCGGCACTGCGGCTGACGCCGCAGGACCTGGCGGAGGTGGCGGAACTGCCGGCGGCACGGGGTTCGTGGGAGTAAGCCCCGCTCTCGGCTACCGCCTCGGGCTCCGCCCCGGGTCCCCCGCCGGGCTCCGCCCCGGGTCCCGCCCCGGGTCCCGCCCCGGGTCCCGCGCCGGTTGCCGTCTCGTGGATCCCGCTTCGGGGGCCGCTGGGCGTCCCGCTTTCGGGGTGGGTTCGGGTGGATCGGGAACCCCTGAGGGCTCTGCGGCGTAGGACAAGTGGGGCCCGCCGAAGGCGCCTCCGTGCCGAAGGGACATGATCGTGCAACGTCGAGCTGTGTCGGCCGTGATGGCCACGAGCGCACTCCTGCTGACGGCCGGCTGCTCCTCCGACGGCGGAGGAACGGCCGGGGCGGCCGGAACCGCCTCGCCGAGAGGTACGACGACGGCGTCCGCGTCCTCGTCCGCCCCGTCCGCCGAGGAGACCCCGCCCGCGAAGGGCACGGTCAAGGTGGTGCGTACGGTCGCCGAGGGCCTGAACAGCCCCTGGGGCCTCGCTCCCCTTCCCGAGGGCGGCCTGCTGGTCGCCTCACGCGACGAGGGGACGATCACGCTGGTGGACGCGAAGACGGGCGCGAAGACCGAGGTCGGCGAGGTGCCGGGCGTCTCCGCCGCGGGCGAGGGCGGCCTGCTGGGCCTCGCCCTCTCCCCCGACTACGCCTCCGACCACATGGTCTACGCGTACTTCACCTCGGCCTCGGACAACCGCATCGTCCGGATGATCTACGACGCGAAGCGGCCCGCCGGGGACCGGCTGGGGGCGCCCGACACGGTCTTCAGGGGCATCCCGAAGGGCACGATCCACAACGGCGGGCGGATCGCCTTCGGCCCGGACAAGATGCTGTACGTCGGCACGGGCGAAAGCGGCGACCGAGGTCTGTCCCAGGACAAGAAGTCCCTGGGCGGCAAGATCCTGCGGCTGACCCCGGAGGGCGAACCGGCCGCCGGCAACCCGTTCCCGGACTCTGCGGTGTACTCGTACGGCCACCGCAATGTGCAGGGGCTGGCCTGGGACTCCAAGCAGCGTCTGTTCGCGTCGGAGTTCGGCCAGAACACATGGGACGAACTGAACGCGATCGAGCCGGGCGCCGACTACGGCTGGCCGAAGGCGGAGGGCAGGTCCGAGGACGACGCGTACCGGAACCCGATAGCCCAGTGGGGCACCGACGACGCCTCTCCCAGCGGCATCGCCTACGCCGAGGGCTCGATCTGGATGGCGGGGCTGAGGGGACAGCGCCTGTGGCGCATCCCGCTGAACGGCACGGCGGCCTCGGCAGACCCGCAGGCCTTCCTCGAAGGCGAGTACGGGCGGCTGCGCACGGTGGTGGCGGCGGGCGGCGACAGACTGTGGGTCACGACGAGCAACACGGACGGGCGCGGTGACCCGAAGTCGGGCGACGACCGAATACTGGAGCTCCAGGTGAGCTGACGCTCCGCGAAAGCGCTCCGCCGGAGATCAGGTACTTCGTCAGCGGGTCCGTCGTGGCTGGTCGCGCAGTTCCCCGCGCCCCTTCGCGGCGCCGTCCTCGTCCTCCGGTTCGGGGGCCCTGACCACGACCTTGCCCGACGCGAGGTCTATCGGGCCGCGCCCGGGATCGGCGTCCCCGACGTCCTCCCGGGTCAGCTCCAGCCTGTTCTGCTCGTCCCGGGTGTGCTTGCGACCCGGTGAGAACAGTTCCTCGAAGGCGTTGAACATCGCTGTTCCCTTCCGGGCCGCGTCGGGTCGGCGGTTACTCGTTGATGAGCGACTGGTCGAGGATCGCCACGGACACCAGGATCAGGAAAGCCCGGTGCACCATGTAGTCGACAGTCAGCCCCGGAGCGACCGACACGACACGGATGTCCTCGCCGCTGACAGCCTGGGACAGAGGCGTGAACGGGTCCTCGGCAAGTTTCAGGAGCCCACGCTCCAAGAGCTTGCGTCGGTCCTCCGGCAACGTGTCGCGCTGCGCTGCCGCACGCTCGGTGTACTCGATCTGGTACAACACGGCTCCTCCCTAGTGGACTGCCGCCATTATCGCGCCACCAACCCCTCCCCCGCCCCCGGCGGGAACAGGTGCAGTCGGTGGGCCAGGGCCGCTGCCTCGCCGCGGCCGGTGACGTCGAGCTTGGACAGGATGTTCGAGACGTGGACGCTCGCGGTCTTCGGGGAGATGAAGAGCTCCTCGGCGATCTGGCGGTTGCTGCGGCCGGCCGAGACCAGGCGCAGGACGTCGCGTTCGCGGCTGGTGAGGCCGAGGGCCGTGAGGGGGTCGGCCTCGGGGTCCGCGCGGTGCGGGGTGTGGGCCAGGGAGAGCCGGGCGCGCCGCGCGAGGAGGGTGACGGCTTCGGCCACGGGGCGGGCGCCGAGGTGGCCGGCGACGGCGTGGGCGAGGCGGAGGAGTTCGGCGGCGCGGTCGCGTTCGTCGTCGCCGCCGACGGAGAGCAGGGCCTCGGCGAGGCGGTACCGGGTGCGGGCCAGGTCGTAGGGGCGTTCGAGGCGCTCGAAGGCGGCGACCACCTCGGACCAGTCGTCCGGGTCGGTGCGGCCCTCGGCGCGCAGGAGTTCGGCGCGGACCCAGCGTTCGTGGGCCTGCCAGACGGGGGCGAGCGTGGCGAGCTGCTTGGCGGCGGCGCGGATCCGGTCGAGGAGGTCGGCACGCCCCGGTTCGGCGGCGGGCAGCGCGCGGGCGTCGCCCTCCGCGGAGGCGGCGGCGAGCAGCAGGGGCCAGGCGTAGTTCTGGGCGCCGGGCGGGAAGTCGCGGTCGAGGACGCGCGCGATGCGGGCGCGGGCGTCCAGCGGGCGCCCCTCGGCCGCGGCGAGTCCGATGGCGAGGCGGGCGAGGGGGAAGTGGTGCTGGGGCGCGTGATCGTGGTTGGCGAAGAAGTCCTCTGAGGCGGCGAGTTGCCGGCCGGCGTCCGCGAGGTCGCCCCGGGCGAGGGCGAGTTCGGCGCGCAGACCGGCGTGCGTGCCGCGGATCGACACACCCTGGCCGAGCCGTCCGGCGAGGGCGCAGGCGCGGTCCGCCTCCGCCCAGCGGCCCAGGGAGAACAGGGACTCGGTGAGGTTGCCCGCCATCCAGGCCTCGGTGTCGGGCAGTCCGTGCCGCTCGGCGTAGGCCTGGCCCTTCTCCAGGATCGGCACGGCCTCGCGGGAGCGGCCGACCGCCTCCAGTTCGGCGGGCAGGTTGACGTAGGCGTTGAGGGCGACGGACGGCATGTCCTCGGCGAGGGCCCGTTCCCTGACCTCGTTCAGCTCGGCGAGCCCGGCCTCGATATGGCCGGCGTGGACCATCAGGACGCCGAGGATCTGGCGGGCGTTGAGCTCGGTCTCGCGGGCGCCGACCAGCCGGGCGTACTCCACGGCCCGCTCGGCGTCGGCGAAGGCGTCGGGGCCGGGGGCGTGGACCATGCACCAGTTGGCGATGTGCATGAGCACCTCGGCGTGCACCTCGCTGGGCGGCAGACCGCGCACCAGGTCCTGCGCGGCGGCCAGCTCCTCGCGGCCGCTGCCCCGGCCCAGGGAGCGCAGCAGCCGGGAGCGCTGCACCCAGAACCAGGCGGAGCGCAGGGGGTCGTTGTCGTCCTGGAGCAGGCGCAGCGCCCGCTTGGTGATCTTCACGGCGCGTTCCCGTTCCCCGCAGTAGCGGCCGGCGACGGCGGCTTCCGCCATGAGGTCGAGGTAGCGCAGCGGGGTGGTGGCCGGGTCGCAGCCGCTGGGGGTCCCCCCGCGCCCTTCAGGCAGTGGGGGAGGGAAGGACTCGGTGTAGTCGACCGCGCGCAGGGCGGCCCGGATCTCCTCGGGCGCGGTCTCCCACAGCTCCATGGCCCGTTCCAGGAGCCGCAGTTGTTCGCTGTAGGCGCGCCGGGAGCGGGCCTCGACGGACGCGTCCAGGACGGCGGGCAGGGCCTTGGCCGGGTCGTGCGCGTGGTACCAGTAGCTGGCGAGCCGCATGACGCGCTCGTCGGCGGGGACGAGCGTCGGGTCCGCCTGGAGTGCTTCGGCGTAGCGGCGGTTGAGGCGGGAGCGTTCGCCGGGCAGCAGGTCGTCGCTGACGGCCTCGCGGACCAGGGAGTGGCGGAACCGGTAGCCGTCCCCGGCGGGGGTGGCGAGCAGGAGGTTGGCGTTCACAGCGGCCCGCAGTGCCTCGATGAGCTCGTCCTCGGCGAGCCGGGCGACGGCGTCGAGCAGCCGGGACTCTACGGTGGAACCGCCCTCGGCGACGATCCGGGCGACTTTCTGGGCGCCCTCGGGCAGCGCCTCGACGCGGACGAGCAGCAGGTCGCGCAGGGTGTCGGTGAGGCCGGGGCGGCAGCCCTCGTGGGCGGCGACGGCGAGTTCCTCGACGAAGAAGGCGTTGCCGTCGGAGCGCTGGAAGATGTCGTCGACCAGGTCGGGGTCGGGTTCCCGGGCGAGGATCCCGGCGATCTGGCGGCAGACCTCGTCGCGGGTGAGGCGGGCGAGTTCGAGACGCCGGACGGTGCGCAGCCGGTCGAGTTCGGCGAGCAGGGGGCGCAGCGGGTGGCGGCGGTGGATGTCGTCGGCGCGGTAGGTGGCGAGGACGACGAGCCGGCCGGTGCGCAGGGTGCGCAGCAGGTAGGACAGGAGGTGGCGGGTGGAGGCGTCGGCCCAGTGCAGGTCCTCCAGGGCGAGGACGACCGTGCGGTCGGCGGCGACGCGTTCCAGGAGGCGGGCGGTGAGTTCGAAGAGCCGCGCCATGCCCTCCTCGTTGTGCCGGCCGGCCCCGCTGCGGCCCAGCTCCGGGAGCAGCCGGGCGAGTTCCTCCTGCTGACCGGCCGCGGCGGCGGCGACTTCGTCCGGCAGGGCCCGGTGCAGGGCGCGCAGGGCGGTGGAGAAGGGGGCGAAGGGCAGTCCGTCGGCGCCGATCTCGACGCAGCCGCCGAGCGCGACGACCGCGTTCCGGCGGTGGGCGGCCGTGGCGAACTCCTCGACGAGCCGGGTCTTGCCGACCCCGGCCTCGCCGCCGATGAGCAGTGCCTGCGGCTCTCCCGCGGCGGCGCGGGAGAGCGCGTCGCTCAGGGTGTCCAACTCGTCGGCGCGACCGACGAAGACGGGGCTGACGGACCTGGTCTCCACGGGGGCGAGCATGGCATGCGGACGCGCGGGCGGCCCAGCGGTTATCGCCGGGCCGCCCGGGCTGCCCGGGCTGTTCGCGGAAGGGCGGCCGACCCCCGTGCGGCCGCCCTCCGCCACCGTGCCGGCCCCCGCCCGGGGGCTCACGCCGGCCGGGCGAACCGGAGCCTGCGGAGGCGGCCGGTATGCGATTCGCTCTCGGCGCCGCCTTCCGAGCGTTCGGCGGCGGCGCGTTCGGCGGCCTCGCGGCGGGCGGCGCGAGCGCCGCGGACGGCCTCGCGGACCTGCCGCTCGTGTGCGGCCCGGCGGAGCAGTTCGGCGGAGCGGGCCTGCTGAAACTCGTACTCGTACATGGTGTGCGTCCCCTGAGGTCGGTTTTTCCGGCTTCGCTCGGTGCGATGCCTCAACCTTCGTCTCCCAGGGGGGTGCGTCACATCGGGAGAGTTCCGCATCTTCGGCGGCGGGCGGGGCCTTAGACGCGCCTGAGGGGCCCTAGGCCGGCCGTAAGGTGCTTACGGTCGGTCTAAGACCCCTCGTGACGTGCGGGTACTCAGCTCGCGGAGGGCAGGCCGAGCAGTGCGTCGGTGTACTTCAGGACGGCCAGGAGCAGTCCGATGACACCGAGCGTGAGGCCGGCCCAGGAGACCGACTTGATCCAGGCCGCCTGCGGACGGGCGGGGTTGCCGAAGGCCGGGCGGGCCAGCACGACGACGGCTACGACCAGCGCGGCCAGCGCGAACAGGCCGCCCCACAGCGCGGTGGTCTGCCAGGCGTCGCCGTAGACGACCTCGATCTGCTTGGAGACGCTCGCGTTCGTGCTCGACGACATCTCCAGCTGGCCGACGACGTTCTGGCGGGCTCCGGCGACCGTGCCGATCCAGCTGCCGGTGAGCGACACGAAGCCGAGCACGGCGGCGACGACGGCGCCCGCGCCCTGGCCGATGCCGGTGGGGCCCTCCTCGGCCACGACGACGTCGGCGCCCTCCTCGAAGTCCGCGGCCTCGTCGGCGTCGTCGGTCTCCTCGGTGTCGGCGGCCTCGTCGCTCTCCTGGGGCTGCGTCACCTCGTCCGTGGCGTCGGTCTTGGTGACGTCCACCTTCTTGTCGTCGGTCTTCGCCTCGGGGCCGGTCTCTGCGCCGGCCTCGTCAACAGTCTTGGTTCCCATACCTCGCACCGTACGGACGCTCTCTGAGAGGTCCCTTAATGATCGTTGTGAGCGTCGCGCGCGTGTGCGTCGCGCCACTCCTGGGCCAGCACGGACCACACTTCGAGGTCGTGCCGCACCCCACGATAGGGGTAGGCCTGCCGGCGGACGCCGTCGCGGGTCATCCCCAGTCGCCGGGCGACGTTCAGGCTGGGCGTGTTCCCGGCGGAGGCGACCCATTCGACGCGCTGGATCCCGCGCTGCTCCACGGCGAAGTCGATCAGCACCCGCATGGCCCGGGTGATCAGCCCGCGGCCGGTGCCGTCGGGTTCCAGCCAGCAGCCGACCTCGCAGTTCGCGGCCTCGGCGTCGAAGTTCAGGAAGAGCACCCCGCCGACGAGCGTGCCGTCCAGCCAGATGCCGTGCAGCGAGCCGGTGTCGGCGGCGCGCATATCGGCGTACCGCTGCAGGACCTCCCGTGCGCCGGCCGCGTCGGTGGCCTTGGAGCCGAACGGGACGTACTGGTTGATGAACTCCCGGCCGCGCTCCAGGTGCGCCAGGAACTCCTCGGCGTGCCAGGGCTCCAGGGGGCGCAGTTCCGCTCCGTCGTCACCCAGCGATATCGCGTACATCCGGCCGCGGTCCCTTCTCCAGTGCCTCCACTGCCTCGGTGAGCCTCTCATGGGCGGCGCGGGACTCGGGCGGCTCGATGCTGATCCGCGGCAGCCGCCGGTCCAGCCAGCGCGGCAGCCACCAGTTGGCGCCGCCGAGCAGATGCATGAGGGCGGGGACGAGGAGCGTGCGCAGGACGAACGCGTCGAGGGCGACGGCCGAGGCGAGGGCGATGCCGAACATGGCGATCACCCGGTCGCCGCTGAGGACGAAGGCGAGGAAGACGGAGATCATGATGACGGCGGCGGAGTTGATCACGCTGCCGGTCTCGGCGAGGCCGATCCGGACGGCGCGCCGGTTGTCGCCGGTCTCCAGCCATTCCTCGTACATCCGGCTGACCAGGAAGACCTGGTAGTCCATGGAGAGGCCGAACAGCACCGACACCATGATCACGGGGAGGAAGGGCTCGATCGGCCCGGCCCGGCCGAGGCCGAGCAGCTCGCTCCCCCAGCCCCACTGGAAGATCGCGACGACGACCCCGAAGGCGGCGGCCACGGCGGCCACGTTCATCGCGGCGGCCTTGAGCGGTATGCCGACGGACCGGAACGCGAGCAGCAACAGCAGACAGCCCAGGCCGATGACGACGCCCACGAACAGCGGCAGTTTGCCGACGATGACGTCCGCGAAGTCGTCGTACCCGGCGGTCACCCCGCCGACGTGCACATCGAGGGAGGTGCCGGTCTCGGCGCGGGGCAGCACCTCGGTGCGCAGGCGGTCGACGAGTTCGCTTGTGCGCTGTGACTGCGGGGCGGACTCCGGCACGACGGTGAGGTACGCGGTGCGGCCGGCGGAGTCGAAGGTCACCGGGGTCGCGGACGCCACGCCCTCGGTGGTGCGCAGGGCGAGGTCCAGGTTGTCGAGGGCGAGCCGGTCCTCGGCGCCGTGGACGGAGGTCACCAGCGTCAGCGGACCGTTGACGCCGGCGCCGAAGCCTTCGGCGAGGAGGTCGTAGGCCTGGCGGGTGGTGGCGGACTTCGGGGCGTTGCCCTGGTCGGAGGTGCCGAGGTGGAGGGCGAAGGTGGGCAGCGCGAGGACGGAGATGACGCCCAGGGCGATGGCGCCGAGCAGTTTGGGGTGGCGCTCCACGAACGCCGACCAGCGGGCGGCGAAGCCGGTCGGCACCTCCGGCCGGGGCCCGTGTTCGGCGAGCCGGCGGCGCTCGCGTCGGCTGAGGGCGCGCATGCCGATGAAGGACAGCAGCGCGGGCAGCAGCGTCACGGAGGCGGCGACGGTGAGGACGACGGTCAGGGAGGCCGCTATCGCCACGCCGTTGAGGAAGCTCAGCCGCAGGATGAACATGCCGAGCAGGGCTATGCAGACGGTGGCGCCCGCGAAGACGACCGCGCGTCCGGTGGTGGCGACGGCGTTCGCGGCGGCCTCGGTGACCGAGAGCCCCCGTTTCAGCCCGCGCCGGTGCCGGGTCACGATGAACAGCGCGTAGTCGATGCCGACGCCGAGGCCGACGAGCATGCCGAGCATGGGCGCGAAGTCGGCGACGGTCATGGCGTGTCCGAGCAGCACGATGCCGGCGTACGCGGTGCCGACGCCGACCAGGGCGGTGGCGATGGGCAGCAGCGACGCGGCGAGCGAGCCGAAGGCGAGGAACAGCACGACCGCGGCGACGACCACGCCGACGGCCTCGGCGAGATGCCCGCCGCTGGACTCGGTGAGCGCGATGGCGCTGCCGCCCAGCTCGACCTGGAGCCCGTCGCCCTCGGCCGCCTTCGCGGTCCGTACGACGGCTCGCGCCTCGGAGGCGTCGATGTCCTCGGCGCGGTCGGCGAAGGTGACGACGGCGTAGGCCGTGTGTCCGTCCGTGCTGGTCCGCGCGGTGGAGACGGAGCTGACGCCGGGCAGGTCGGCGATCTTCTCCAGGGTGCCGGTCATGGTCTGTTCGACGTCGGCGGCGCGGACGGTGCCCGAGGCGGTGTGCCAGACAACGGTGTCACTGTCGCCGCCGAGATCCGGGAAGCCCTCCGCGAGCAGTCGGGCGGCTCGGCCGGACTCGGTGCCGGGGACCTCGTAGTCGTTGGAGTACGCGGAGCCGGTGGCGATGGCGGCCGAGGCCGTGCCGAGGAGCGCGAGAAGCCAGAGCAGAAGCGTGAGAAAGCGGTTGCGCACACACCATCGAGCAAGGGCTGCCACTGACGTGCTCCCGGAGGTGAATTGTGGATCTTTGACCGGGAAACAGCCCGCAAAGAACGTATGACTGATGCGGTATCACTCTCGCAGGCGCAAGAGATCGTTTGTTTCGATCGTGCGTCTTTTCACAAGAGTGGGAGCCAGATCACAAGACAATAACGACAGGCCTGTCAGTCGGCGCCTGTCAGTCGACCTGGTCGCCGAACGCCATCACCATCACGCCGGCGATCAGCAGCCAGAGGGCGCGCCGGGTCCGGCCGCGGGAGCCCAGCAGCGCGGCGAGGGCGCAGACGGCGGCGCCGAGGGCGTAGGCCGCCGGGACGAGGGCCGGGGAGGAGCCGGTCAGGCGCAGGAGGGAGGCGGCGAGGCCGGCGAGGGTGAGCAGCGCTCCGGTGCCGGTCGCGGTCCAGCGGGCCCGCCGGGCGTCCTCGAAGTCGAGTTCGTCGTCCGTGTCCTCGATGTCGCCGTCCTTTGTCTCGCCGTCCTTCGTTCCGCCGTCGTCTATGTCGCTGTCGGGGTCGGAGTCGGTTCGTGCACTCATGGCGGGCGAGCGTAGCGCGTCGGGCTGAGAACGGGAGAAGGGATGCACCGACGACTCGGTGCATCCCTTCGTGAAGTTCCCGGGTCTCAGCCCTCGCTGACGCCCAGCTTCTCGAGGATCAGCTCCTTGACGCGGGCCGCGTCGGCCTGTCCGCGAGTGGCCTTCATCACGGCGCCGACCAGGGCGCCGACGGCGGCCACCTTGCCGCCGCGGATCTTGTCGGCGACGCCAGGGTTGCCGGCGATGGCCTCGTCGACGGCCGAGCCGAGCGCGGAGTCGTCGGAGACGACCTTCAGCCCACGCTTGACGACGACCTCGTCCGGGGTGCCCTCGCCCGCGAGGACGCCCTCGATGACCTGGCGGGCCAGCTTGTCGTTCAGATCCCCGGCGGTGACCAGCTCGGTGACCCGGGCGACCTGCTCGGGCGTGATCGCCAGCTCGTCCAGGGACTTTCCGGACTCGTTGGCGCTGCGGGCCAGTTCGCCCATCCACCACTTGCGGGCGGAGGCCGCGTCGGCGCCGGCGTCGATCGTGGCGACGATCGGGTCCAGGGCGCCGGCGTTGAGGATCGACTGCATGTCGGTGGCGGAGACGCCCCACTCGGCGATCAGCCGGCCCCGGCGGGCCAACGGCAGCTCGGGCAGCCCGGCGCGGATCTCCTCGACCCACGCGCGCGACGGGGCGATCGGCACCAGGTCGGGCTCCGGGAAGTACCGGTAGTCCTCGGCCTCTTCCTTCACCCGGCCCGAGGTCGTCGACCCGGTGTCCTCGTGGAAGTGGCGGGTCTCCTGGATGATCGTCCCGCCGCTGTTCAGGACGGCCGCGTGCCGCTGGATCTCGAACCGGGCCGCACGCTCCACGGACCGCAGCGAGTTCACGTTCTTGGTCTCGCTGCGGGTGCCGAACTTCTCCCGGCCGTGCGGGCGCAGCGACAGGTTCACGTCGCAGCGCATCTGGCCCATCTCCATGCGGGCCTCCGACACGCCGAGCGCCCTGATGACCTCGCGCAGCTCGCGGACGTACGCCCGGGCGACCTCGGGAGCGCGCTCGCCCGCGCCTTCGATCGGCTTGGTGACGATCTCGATGAGCGGGATGCCGGCGCGGTTGTAGTCCAGCAGGGAGTGGGACGCGCCGTGGATCCGGCCGGTGGCGCCGCCGACGTGCGTCGACTTGCCGGTGTCCTCCTCCATGTGGGCGCGCTCGATCTCCACGCGGAAGGTTTCGCCGTCCTCCAACTGCACGTCGAGGAAGCCGTTGAAGGCGATCGGCTCGTCGTACTGGGAGGTCTGGAAGTTCTTCGGCATGTCCGGATAGAAGTAGTTCTTCCGGGCGAACCGGCACCACTCGGCGATCTCGCAGTTCAGCGCGAGACCGATCTTGATCGCCGACTCGATGCCGATCGCGTTGACGACCGGGAGCGCGCCGGGCATGCCGAGGCAGGTGGGGCAGGTCTGCGTATTGGCGTCCTGACCGAGTTCGGTCGAACAACCGCAGAACATCTTCGTCTTGGTGCCGAGTTCGACATGGACCTCAAGGCCCATGACGGGGTCGTACGACGCCAGCGCGTCCTCGTACGACTCCAGGTCGGTCGTGGTGGTCACGGTGAAACTTCCCTCTCAGCCCAGCAGGACGTCGTCGTCGCCCAGCCGCTTCAGCTCGCGGTACAGGATGGCGAGACCGGTGACGACGGCGACCGCGGACACGGTGGCGTCGATCAGCCGCAGCGTGTCGTTCTCGGCGCGGGCCCTCTTGATCTGCTTGGCGACGCCGATCGCGCCAAACGCGGTGCCGGCCATGGACAGGTACGTGCCGGACTTGGACTTCTTGAAGCCCTTGGCCTTGTTCAGTGCACTCACAGCGACGGAGCCTCCTCGAGGAGCGGGTGCCCCCACTTTTCCACGAAGGCGGCCTCGACGGCGGCTCCGACCTTGTAAAGCCGGTCGTCCTTCAGCGCGGGGGCGATGATCTGCAGCCCGACCGGGAGGTTGTCCTCGGGGGCGAGACCGCAGGGCAGCGACATGGCCGCGTTGCCCGCCAGGTTGGTCGGGATGGTGCACAGGTCGGCCAGGTACATCGCCATCGGGTCGTCGGCGCGCTCGCCGATCGCGAAGGCGGTGGTCGGGGTCGTCGGGGAGACGATCACGTCGACCTGCTCGAAGGCCTTCTCGAAGTCGCGCGTGATGAGCGTGCGCACCTTCTGGGCGGAGCCGTAGTAGGCGTCGTAGTAGCCGCTCGACAGCGCGTACGTGCCGAGCATGATGCGGCGCTTCACCTCGGGGCCGAAGCCCGCCTCACGGGTGAGGGAGGTGACCTCCTCGGCCGAATGGGCGCCGTCGTCGCCGGTGCGGCGGCCGTAGCGCAGACCGTCGAAGCGGGCGAGGTTGGACGAGCACTCGGACGGCGCGATGAGGTAGTACGCCGACAGGGCGAGGTCGAAGGACGGACAGTCCAGCTCGACGATCTCGGCGCCCAGCTCCTTCAGCAGCGCGACGGACTCGTCGAACCGCTGGATGACGCCGGCCTGGTAGCCCTCGCCGCGGAACTGCTTGACGACGCCGACGCGCATGCCGTCGACGCTGCCGTTGCGGGCGGCCTCGACGACCGGCGGGACGGGCGCGTCGATCGACGTCGAGTCCAGCGGGTCGTGCCCGGCGATGACCTCGTGCAGCAGCGCCGCGTCCAGGACCGTGCGGGCGCAGGGCCCGCCCTGGTCGAGGGAGGAGGAGAAGGCGACCATGCCGTAGCGGGAGACCGCGCCGTACGTCGGCTTGACGCCGACCGTGCCGGTGACGGCGGCCGGCTGGCGGATGGAGCCGCCGGTGTCGGTGCCGATGGCGAGGGGGGCCATGTGCGCGGCCAGCGCGGCGGAGGAGCCGCCGCCGGAGCCGCCGGGGATCTTGGTGAGGTCCCAGGGGTTGCCGGTCGGGCCGTAGGCGCTGTTCTCGGTGGAGGACCCCATGGCGAACTCGTCCATGTTGGTCTTGCCGAGGATGACGACGTCGGCGGCCTTGAGCCGCTTGGTGAGCGTCGCGTCGTAGGGCGGGATCCAGCCTTCGAGGATCTTCGAGCCGACGGTGGTCGGGATGCCCTCGGTGGTGAAGATGTCCTTGAGCGCGAGCGGGACGCCGGCCAGCGGGCCGAGCTGCTCGCCCCGGGCCCGCTTCTCGTCGACGGCGCGGGCCTGGGCGAGTGCGCCCTCGCGGTCGACGTGCAGGAAGGCGTGGACCTTCTCGTCGACGGCCTCGATGCGCGCGAGGTGCGCCTCGGTGACCTGGACGGCCGTGAGCTCGCCGGAGGCGATCTTCGCGGCGGTCTCGGCGGCGGTGAGCTTGATGATGGTGACGTGGTCCGTCATGGCGGTTAGTCCTCCCCCAGGATCTGCGGCACCTTGAAACGCTGCTGCTCCTGGGCCGGGGCGCCGGAGAGCGCCTGCTCGGGGGTGAGCGACGGACGGACCTCGTCCGCGCGCATGACGTTCGTCAGCGGGAGCGGGTGCGAGGTCGGCGGTACGTCTTGGTCGGCGACCTCGCTGACGCGGGCGACCGCGCCGATGATGTCGTCCAGCTGTCCCGCGAAGTGTTCGAGCTCTTCGGGCTTCAGCTCCAGACGCGCCAGCCGGGCGAGGTGGGCGACCTCCTCGCGCGTGATGCCAGGCATGCAGCGTTCCTCTGGGGTGAGTGAAGTGAGATGTGGTTTGGGGCCAATCCTAGGGGGCGGGGCTCTGAACCGGTGACACGGTTCCTCGCCCCCGCCGCCCCTGCCCGTCCCATCCTTCTGGGGCTCCGCCCCGGACCCCGCTCCTCAAACGCCGGAGGGGCTGATTTTCAGCCCCTCCGGTGCTACTCGTCGGTCGCTGCCGCCGGCAGTGCCGCCCGCGGGCGTTGCCAGCCGCGCGAACCGCGGGCGCGGAGCCAGGCCGTCGTTTCCTCGGGGGGCATCGCCGCGGCCACCAGCCAGCCCTGGACGGCGTCACAGCCGAGGTCGCGCAGCCGCTCCCAGGTCTCGTCGTCCTCGACGCCCTCGGCGACCACCAGCAGGCCCAGGGAATGCGCGAGGTCGACCGTGCAGCGCACGATCTCCGCGTCCTCGTTGTCGATGGCGAGGCGGGCCACGAAGGAGCGGTCGATCTTCAGCTCGCTCACCGGCAGCCGGCGCAGATGGACCAGGGAGGAGTAGCCGGTGCCGAAGTCGTCCAGGGACATCTTCACGCCGTGGCCGGTCAGACCGTTGAGGGTGTCGGCGGCGCGCTGCGGGTCCTCCAGGAGGACGTGTTCGGTTATCTCCAGCTGGAGCGATCCCGCGGGCACCCCGTGCCGGGCCAGCCGCGCCGCGACCGACCCCGCGAAGCCCGGCGTGTGGACGTCGCGAGGGGAGACGTTCACCGCGACCGGCACGTACAGGCCCTGCGCCCGCCACTTCGCGACCTGGCCGAGCGCGGTGTCCAGCACGTACTCCGTCAGATGGGGCATCAGCCCCGAGGACTCGGCGATCGCTATGAACTCGTCCGGCGGCACCTTCCCGCGCTCGGGGTGCACCCAGCGGACCAGTGCCTCCAGGCCCGCCACCTGCCCGTCGAAGCGGACCTTCGGCTGGTAGTGCAGCTGCACCTCGTGCGCGTCGAGCGCGCGCCGCAGGTCGCCCAGCAGGCCGAGCCTGTCGGGGGTGTTGGAGTCGCGCTTGGACTCGTACACCTCGACGCCGGTGCGGTCGCGTTTGGCCTGGTACATCGCCACGTCCGCCCGGCGCAGCAGGCCCTCCGCGTCGAGCGCGTGGTCGGGGAAGACGGCGACGCCGGCGCTCGCCTCCAGGACGAGGGTGAGCCCGTCCAGGTCGAGCGGCGAGCTGAGGTCGGAGACCAGGGCGCGGGCGATCCGGCTCGCCGAGGTCGTGGAGTCGGCGACCGGCAGTAACACGGCGAACTCGTCCCCGCCGAGCCGCGCGACCTCCGCACCGCGCGGCAGGGCCAGCCGCAGCCGGTCGGCTATCTGGAGCAGCAGCCGGTCGCCGGCGAGATGGCCGAGGGTGTCGTTGACCGAGCGGAACCGGTCGAGGTCGATCAGCATCAGCGCGGCCCGGACGCCGATGCGCTCGGCGTCGTCCAGCGCGGTCCAGATGCGCTCCAGGAGCCACTGCCGGTTGGGCAGCCCGGTCAGCGGGTCGCGCAGTTGCTCCTCGGCGCGGGCGCGGGCTATCCACAGGGTGGAGTCGAGGGCGATGAGCGGGATGGCGAACAGCGGCAGCAGGATCGGCTTGGCCACGGCCACGACGCAGATCAGCGGGGCGATGCCCAGCAGGGCGACGGCGACGAGACCCTGTCTGACCAGGGCCGTCCGGGCGACGGTGGGCAGTCCGCCGGTGCGGGGGGCGTGCAGATACCAGAGCAGGACGCGGGTGACGGCGAGGTAGGCGACGGCCACCAGGACGACCTGGGGGCCGGTGTAGACCGACCAGGTGTCGGGGGTCCAGGGGCGCTCGACGGACGGTATCCGGCCGCAGGCGGCCAGCAGCAGCGCGCCCGTGCCGATGCCGAGGATGTCCACCGCGCCGTGCAGGACGCCCTGCCGCCAGCGGTGGCGCCTGGCTATGCCGACCAGGACGACGACGGTGAGGCTGACCATGCCGGCCGGCACCCAGCCGTAGAGCAGCAGGACGGCGAGGGTGAGGGCGGCGCCGGAGCCGGTGCCGCCCCACCAGCGGGCGCGGCCCAGCAGGACCAGATGGCCGACGATGACGCCGGCCAGCAGGGCCAGGGCCCAGCCGACCGTGCCGGACGGGAAGAGCGCGTGGCCGCCGGTGAAGGCGCGGTAGAAGCCGGCGCCGAGGGCGAAGGCGGCCCCGGCGACGACCGCGGCGGGCAGCGCGGGCCAGGACAGGTGCCGGTCGGGTTCGGCGCCGGGCATGCCGGGGGGCAGTGCGGCGGAGGCGCGGTTCTCCAGGGAGGGGTGCGGTGTGGGCTGCGGGGCCGTGTGCGGTGCGGGGCGGTGCGGGTACGCCTGTACGCCCGGCGCTCGCTCGGAGCGCGCCGTCCGCCAACTCGCCCACCACACGCCGGCGACCCGGCGTCGGCGCACCGTCGAGTCCGCGGCGGCGCTCTCGGTCGGTTCCATTCCCGTCCCTCTCACGGCCGGCGGTGCCCACGCCACGCGGCCAGTTGCCCGACAACCCCGGGCGGCGCCGCGCTGGAGAACCCTTTCCCTTTGCTCCTCAGGAGCAGGGGGATGCCCCGACCGCAGCTGGGCACGGCGGGCGCACATCTCAACAGTAGGCCGCAGAAGGCTTCCACGGGCAGCGGTCGTCGACGGTTGCCCGAATGCGCCCCGGCCACCCGTATGCATCTGGTATGCGCCGATCGGGTGGCCTTCAACCGCTGAGCTTCGTTATTCCTCGATCGAGTTCTCGATCGGGTTCTCAGCCGATTCCTCGGTCGATCCGCCGGTCGATTCGCCGGTCGGGAGGGCGACTTCGGCCGCCGCCTCGGGCCCTTGTTCGAGCAGGACGGTGAAGCCGTCCTCGTCCAGCACCGGCACCTTCAGCTGCATCGCCTTGTCGTACTTCGATCCAGGGTTGTCACCCACAACGACGAACGAGGTCTTCTTGGAGATGGAACCGGTCACTTTCGCTCCGCGGCTCTGCAGGGCGTCCTTGGCGCGGTCGCGGGTGAAGTGTTCGAGGGTGCCGGTGACGACGACCGTCAGACCTTCCAGGGGCCGCGGGCCTTCGTCCTCCTCGGAGCTCTCCTCCTCCATGCGGACGCCGGCGGCCTTCCATTTGCGGAGGATCTCCTGGTGCCAGTCCTCGGCGAACCACTCCTTGAGCGAGGCCGCGATGATGGCGCCGACGCCGTCGGTGCCCGCCAGCTCCTCCTTCGTGGCCTGCTGGATGCGCTCGATCGAGCGGAACTCGCGGGCCAGCGCCTCGGCCGCGACGGGGCCGACATGACGGATCGACAGACCCGTGAGGATGCGGGCCAGCGGGCGCTCCTTGGCGGCCGCGATGGTCTCCAGCATGGCCAGCGCGTTCTTCTTCGGCTCGCCCTCCTGGTTGGCGAAGACCGTGGCGATCTTCTCCTCGCCCGTCTTCGGGTCCCGCTTGGGCAGTCCGCTGTCCTGGTCGCGGACGTACGCCCGGATGGGCAGCAGCTTCTCGATCGTCAGGGCGAACAGGTCGCCCTCGTCGAGCAGCGGCGGCTCCTGCGGCTCCAGCGGCTTCGTGAGAGCGGCCGCGGCCACGTACCCGAAGTGGTCGATGTCCAGGGCCTTGCGCCCGGCCAGGTAGAAGAGCCGCTCGCGCAACTGGGCAGGGCAGGTACGGGCGTTGGGGCAGCGCAGATCGACGTCGCCCTCCTTCATCGGGCGCAGCGGGGTGTCGCACTCCGGGCACTCGGCCGGCATCACGAACTCGCGCTCGCTGCCGTCGCGCAGGTCGACGACCGGGCCGAGGATCTCCGGGATCACGTCACCGGCCTTGCGCAGCACCACGGTGTCGCCGATGAGGACGCCCTTGGCCTTGACCACGTCCTGGTTGTGCAGGGTGGCGAACTCGACCTCGGACCCGGCCACCGTCACCGGCTCGACCTGCGCGTACGGCGTCACCCGGCCCGTGCGGCCGACGCCCACGCGGATGTTGACCAGCTTGGTGTTGACCTCTTCCGGCGCGTACTTGTAGGCGATCGCCCAGCGCGGCGCGCGGGCCGTGGAGCCGAGCCGCCCCTGGAGCCGGATCTCGTCGAGCTTGACGACGACGCCGTCGATTTCGTGCGCCACCGAGTGCCGGTTCTCGCCGTAGTACGCGATGAACTGCCGTACGCCGTCGAGGTCGCCGACGACCTTGTTGTGCGGGGAGGTGGGCAGGCCCCAGCCCTTGAGCTGGTCGTAGGCCGCGGAGAGGCGGTCCATGCCCTCGTAGCCCTCCAGGGCGCCGATGCCGTGCACGACCATGTGCAGCGGGCGGGAGGCGGTGACCCGCGGGTCCTTCTGGCGCAGCGAACCGGCCGCCGCGTTGCGCGGGTTGGCGAAGGGCTTGTCGCCCGCCTCGACCAGCCGGGCGTTGAGCTCCTCGAACTTGTCCATCGGGAAGAAGACCTCGCCGCGGATCTCCACCAGCGAGGGCACTCCATCGCCCGCGAGGCGGTCCGGGATCTCGGCGATGGTGCGCACGTTGGGCGTGATGTCCTCGCCGGTGCGGCCGTCGCCCCGGGTCGCCGCGCGCGTGAGGCGGCCGTTCTCATACGTGAGGTTGACGGCGAGGCCGTCGACCTTGAGCTCGCACAGGAAGTGGTAGGCGGAGGCGCCGATGTCCTTGTGGACGCGCTCGGCCCACGCGGCGAGCTCCAGGTCGTCGAAGGCGTTGTCGAGCGACAGCATGCGCTCGCGGTGCTGGACGGCCGTGAACTCCGTCTCGTACGCGCCCGCTACCTTCTGGGTCGGCGAGTCGGGCGTGCGCAGCGCCGGGTGCTCCTCCTCCAGCGCCTCCACGGCGCGCAGGAGGCGGTCGAACTCCGCGTCGCTGACGACGGGAGCGTCCTTCACGTAGTAGCGGAAGCGGTGCTCCTCGATCTGCTCAGCGAGCTGCGCGTGCTGCTCCCGTGCCTCGCTGGGCACCGTCGTCTCCGCTTGCCTGTCGCCGGCCACCGTGTGGTCCTCCCGTTACTCTGGGTTGTCCGCGAGGGATCTCGCCGCCCGGACGCAGTGGGCGAGAGCATGGCGGGCGTACGCGGGGGAAGCCCCCGCGAGGCCGCACGACGGAGTGAGGGTGACGGCCTCCGCGAGCAGCCCCGGTCGCAGCCCCAGCCTGCGCCACAGCGTCCTGACACCCATGACGCTACCGGCAGGGTCTGACAATGCGGCATCGGTGCCGGGCACGACACCGACGAAGAGCCGGGTGCCGGCTTCCACCGCCTCGCCGATGACATCGTCGTCACGCTCGGTGAGAAGCGAGAAGTCGAAGGAGACGGCCGCCGCGCCGGCCCGGCGCAGCAGGGCGAACGGGACGTCCGGTGCACAGGAGTGGACCACGACGGGGTCCTCGCCCTGCACCCCGACGACGTCCCGGAGCGTCGCCTCCACGACCTGCCGGTCGACCGAGCGGTGGGTGCGGTAGCCGCTGGCGGTCTTCACATGGCCGCGGAGCACGGAGGTGAGCGAGGGCTCGTCGAGCTGGAGCACGAGCTGCGCGCCGGGCAGCCGGCGGCGTACCTCGGCGAGGTGCTGGCGCAGGCCCTCGGTGAGGGAGCCGGCGAGGTCGCGGCAGGCGCCGGGGTCGGAGAGGGCCGCTTCGCCGTTCTTCAGCTCCAGTGCGGCGGCGAGCGTCCAGGGCCCGACCGCCTGCACCTTCACCTGGCCTTCGTAGCCTTGTGTGAACTCCTCCAGCGCGTCGAGGTCCTCCCCCAGCCAGGACCGGGCCCGCTTGGTGTCCCGCCCGGGCCGGTCGCCGAGCCGCCAGCCGCTGGGCTCCACGCGCGCGTACAGCTCGGCCAGCATCCCCGCGGTCCGGCCGATCATGTCGGCGCCGGGGCCGCGGGCCGGCAGCTCGGCCAGGAAGGGGAAGTCCTCGAAGGACCCGGTGACGGTCTTGGCGGTCTCGCGGGCGTCGCCGCCCGGCATGGAGCCGATGCCGGTGGCGGGGCCGAAACTGAAATGTGGGTGCACGGGTGCAGCCTACGTAGCCCCCGGGCCCTCAGCGGCCCGGTCGTACCGTGAGGTCGGTGAGCTCCGCGTCCGCGGGCAGGTCGATCGCCGTCAGGATCGTCGTCGCCACCGACTCCGGGTCGATCCACTCCGCGGGGTCGTACTCGCGGCCCTCCTGCTGGTGGACCTTGGCCTGCATGGGGCTGGCGGTGCGGCCGGGGTAGACGGAGGTGACGCGGACGCCGTTGTCGTGCTCCTCGGCCCGCAACGCGTCGGCGAGGGCCTTCAGGCCGTGCTTGGAGGCGGCGTAGGCGGACCAGTCGGCGCTCGCCCGCAGGCCCGCGCCGGAGTTCACGAAGACCACCTGGCCGCGGGCGGCCCGCAGCGGGGGCAGGAAGTGCCGGGTCAGCTCGGCGGGCGCGATCAGGTTGACGTTGAGCTGGTGGCGCCAGGACTTCGGGGTCAGTTCGCCCACCGGGCCGAGGTCGACCACGCCGGCGATGTGCAGCAGGGAGTCCACCCGGTCCGGCAGCGACTGGTGGGAGAAGGCCCAGCTCAGCTTGTCGGGGTCGGCCAGGTCGCCGACCAGGGTCCGGGCCCCGGGGAACTGCGCCACGAGCTCCTTCGCGCGGCCCGCGTCGCGCGCGTGCAGGATGAGTTCGTCCCCGCGCGCGTGCAGCCGACGGGCGACGGCGGCGCCGATGCCGGAGCCCGCTCCGGTGATCACATGAATAGCCATGCCCGCCATGCTCGCATCACGGCGTACCTAGGCGATGCCCTGGCTCTCTTCGAGGTAGGCCAGCGCTCCCACCGGCTCCTCGGCGAAGAACACCAGGTCGGCGAGGGGGCGGGGCAGAAAGCCCTCGTCCTCCATGCGCCGGAACTGCTCCTTGAGGCCGTCGTAGAAGCCTGCCGTGTTCAGCAGCACGACCGGCTTGTCGGTGTGGCCGTGCTTCTTGAGCTCCAGGATCTCGGTGGCCTCGTCCAGGGTGCCCGTCCCGCCGACCATGACCACCACCGCGTCGGCCTTCTCCAGGAGCAGCCGCTTGCGTTCGGCGAGGTCGCGGGCGATGACCATCTCGTCGGCGCCGGGCCGCGCCTTGGCCGCCAGGAAGGTCACCGACACCCCGCACAGCCGGCCGCCGGACTCCTGCACGCCGTCCGCGACGACTTTCATCAGCCCGGTGTCCGAACCGCCCCACACGAGGGTGTGCCGGCCCTTGCCGAGCAGTTCGGCGAACTCGCGCGCGGGGCGCGTGTAGCGGTCGGCGAGGTCGGCGGCGGAGAGGAAGACACAGATGCGCATCCCGTCACCGTATCCGGGAAGAACGAGGCGCACGCCAGTGCTTTTCCGGCATGACTCATGGAGACACCCGAGGACACACGATCACCGTCGAGCAGGCCGACCGGCACATCAGGGCCGTCCACGCGGGCCGGGTGCTGGCCGAGACCGACCGGGCCCTCGTGCTGCACGAGACCGGCTGTCCCGCGCGGTACTACATCCCCGAGGCGGACGTCCGCATGGACCTGCTGACCGCCTCCGAGACCCACACCCGCTGTCCGTTCAAGGGCACGGCCTCCTACTGGTCGCTGCCGGACGCGGCCGATCTGGTGTGGTCGTATCCCGACCCCATGCCGGACGTCGCCGCGATCAGGAACCACCTCTGCTTCTACGAGGTGGAAGTGTCGTAGCCCGATGACCGCACCGCCGTGCGGCAGTCTCGACAGACATGGACAAGAAGACGATTTCCCGCGATGGCACCGAGCTCGCGCACACCAGCGCCGGACAGGGCCCCGCGGTCATCCTGGTGAGCGGGGCGATGTCCGCGGGCGGCACCGTGGCGCCCCTGGCCCGGCTGCTCGCGGACCGCTTCACCGTCCTCTGGTACGACCGCCGGGGCCGCGGCGGGAGCGGTGACACGGCGCCGTACGACGTGCGGCGCGAGGTCGAGGATCTGGCGGCCCTCGTCGACGCGGCGGGCGGCGAGGCGGCGCTCTACGGCGTCTCGTCGGGCGGTGCGCTGGTCCTGGAGGCGGCGGCGAGCGGGCTGCCGGTGCGCCGGGCGGCCGTGTACGAGACGCCGTTCGCCGTCGACGAGGAGGGCGTACGGGAGCGCGCCGCGTACACGGCGGACCTCACCGAGGCGCTCGCGCGCGGGCGCCTCGGGGACGCCGTCGAGCTGTTCCTGCGGCTGACGGGGCTGGCCGAGGAGATGATCCAGGGCGCGCGCCGGTCGCCCATGTGGGAGGGCATGGAGGCCATCGCGCCGACCCTCGCCTACGACGACGCCGTCATGGCCGGCGGGGCGGTCCCCCGGGAGCGGCTGGCCTCGGTGGGCGTGCCGGTGCTGGCGGTGGCGGGCGGGGCCAGTCCGCCGTGGCTGCGCGAGGCCGTCCGTGCCGTCGCGGACGCGGTCGGCGACGGCACGTACCTCACCCTCGAGGGCCAGACCCACATGGTGGACCCGACCGTTCTCGCGCCGGTGCTGGCGGAGTTCTTCGGGCAGCCGGACTGACGGCCGGAAGCCCGCCTGCCGCGGGGCCGAGGGGGCCGCTGGGCCCGCGGGTTCAGGAGACCCCGGCCGTCGCCCGCACCGTGGACGCGATCGTGGCCGAGCCCACCACGCGCGTGTCGTCGTAGAGCACGATCGCCTGGCCGGGGGCCACGCCCCGGACGGGCTCGGTGAACGTGACCTCCAGGCGGCCGTCGATCAGTTCCGCGGTCACCTCGGTCTCGCCGCCGTGGGCGCGCAGCTGGGCGGTGTACACGCCGGGGCCGGTCGGGGCGGCGCCGCACCAGCGGGGCTTGATCGCGGTGAGCGCGCCGACGTCGAGGGAGGCGGCCGGGCCGACCGTCACGGTGTTGTTCACCGGGGAGATGTCGAGGACGTAGCGCGGCTTGCCGTCGGCGGCCGGGGTGCCGATGCGCAGGCCCTTGCGCTGGCCGATGGTGAAGCCGTACGCGCCCTCGTGGGTGCCGATCTTCGCGCCGGACTCGTCGACGATGTCGCCCTCGGCCCGGCCCAGCTTGTCGGCGAGGAAGCCCTGGGTGTCGCCGTCGGCGATGAAGCAGATGTCGTGGGAGTCGGGCTTCTTGGCGACGGCCAGGCCCCGCCGCTCGGCCTCCGCGCGGATCTCGTCCTTCGTCGTCACGGTGTCGCCGAGGGGGAAGAGCGCATGGGCGAGCTGACGGTCGTCCAGGACGCCGAGGACGTAGGACTGGTCCTTGGCCATGTCGGAGGCCCGGTGCAGTTCGCGCGTGCCGTCCTCGCGGACGACGACCTGCGCGTAGTGGCCCGTGCACACCGCGTCGAAGCCCAGCGCGAGCGCCTTGTCGAGCAGCGCGGCGAACTTGATCTTCTCGTTGCAGCGCAGGCACGGGTTGGGGGTGCGGCCGGCCTCGTACTCGGCGACGAAGTCCTCGACCACGTCCTCGCGGAAGCGGTCGGCGAGGTCCCAGACGTAGAACGGGATGCCGATCACGTCGGCGGCGCGGCGGGCGTCGCGGGAGTCCTCGATGGTGCAACAGCCCCGCGCGCCCGTACGGAAGGATTGCGGGTTCGCGGAGAGCGCGAGGTGCACGCCGGTCACGTCGTGGCCGGCTTCGGCGGCGCGGGCGGCGGCGACGGCGGAGTCGACACCGCCGGACATGGCGGCGAGCACGCGAAGGGGGCGGGGGCGCTGCGAGGTCTCAGTCTCAGTCATAGCCCTCCCAGGGTACGGGGCGCCGGGAACCGGAGCCCGCGAGTATCCGTTGACGATCCCGAGGGCCGAGAAAGGACTGCGCATGGGGGAGAGGAAAGGCGACTCCGACCGCCGGATCGGGCGGCGTGCTCTGCTGATCGGCGGCGCGGCGGCCGCCGTCGGCACGGGCGTGCTGGCGTGGGAGGAACTGGAGCGGCTGTACTGGCGGCTGCCCGGGGTGCGCCGCGCACGGGTCGAGGGCGCGGTGGATTACACGGGCGCGCGCTGGTTGGCGGCGTCGGAGGCGAACTTCCGCTGGGCGGACCGGCCGGACGACTTCGGGATCGACATGGTCGTCATCCATGTCACGCAGGGCGATCTCGCCAGCGCCGTGAAGGCCTTCGAGGACCCGGGGCACAAGGCCGCCACGCACTACATCGTCGGCCAGGACGGGCGCGTCACGCAGATGATCCGGGAGCTGGACGTGGCGTACCACGCGGGCAATCGCGCGTACAACGAGCGCAGTGTCGGCATCGAGCACGAGGGTTTCGTGGACCGGCCGCAGGACTTCACGGACGCGATGTACGCCGCGTCGGCCCGGCTGACCGCGGAGATCTGCCGGCGGTACGACATATCCGTGGACCGCGAGCACATCATCGGGCACGTGGAGGTGCCGGGGACGGATCACACCGACCCCGGGAAGCACTGGGACTGGGACCGGTATCTGCGGCTCGTCGAAGCGGCGCGGAAGACGGCGCAGACCGTCGCCGGCTGATGAGCGCCTGTGACACAGGTCATATGTGCTCAATATCGTGAACAGTTGATGAGAGCCGGCCGTCCGTTGTGTCCCGCGCCCCGAAGATGACCTGCGGCCTGCCAACTTGGGCTTTTTTCAAGGACGTTGTGGCACACGGCCCTCGCACAGAGTCCTCGGCTCGCTCCAAAGTTCAGCTCAGTCCTTACATAGGCTTTACCCCAAAGCTCCACGCTCATGACCCACACCACAGATCCCGCCTCCGGCGCGGGAGAGCAGAGCAGGGGCGCCCACGCACGCAGCGGCCGGGGCCGCAAGGACGAGCACTCCAAGGAGACGAAGGGCCGGGGCGGCAAGGGCCTGCACCGGCGCAAGTTCCTCGGCGGGATGGCCGGGGTCGGGCTGGGGGCGGCCGGCGCGACCTTCGCGCTGCTGACCGGCGCCAACAACGACAAGGCGTCCGCGGCGACGACCGCCACCGGCACCCTCGCCATCCCGGAGCTGCTGGAGGGCACCACCGCCGACGGCACCACCACCTACACCCTGACCGCCAAGACCGGCACCAACGAGGTGATCACCGGCGTCACCAGCACCACCGCCGGCTACAACGGGTCGTACCTCGGCCCGACCATGAAGTGGACCACCGGCACCACCGCCCTGCTGAACATCACCAACAGCCTGGGCGCGGAGACCACCGTGCACTTCCACGGCGCCCACATCCCGCCCAAGATGGACGGCGGCCCGCAGAACGCCTTCGCCGACGGCGAGACCTGGTCGCCCACCTTCGAGATCAAGGACGAGGCCAAGACCCTCTGGTACCACCCGCACGCCCTGGGCACCACGGCCGAGCAGGTCGTGCACGGGCTCGCGGGCATGATCATCGTCGAGGACGACTCGGAGGTCTCGGCCGCGCTGCCGAGCGAGTACGGCGTCGACGACATCCCGATCATCCTGCAGTGTCTGGCGGTCGACACCGCCGGCGACATCAAGTACGAGGCCGCCGGCTATCGCAGCTCCACCGTCAGCTTCCCGGTGCTGGTCAACGGCACCAACGTCGACTCCACGACCCTCGGCTTCACCGCGACCAAGAAGCGCACCCGCTTCCGGGTCCTGAACGCCTCCCCCGCCGACATCATGACCGTCCAGCGCGGCGACGGCGGCACGCTCACCCAGATCGCCACCGACCAGGGCTATCTCACCGCGCCCACCGAGGTGACCACGATCCGGCTGGTGGCCGGCGCCCGGGCCGAGTTCGTCCTCGACCTGGAGGAGGCGGTCACCCTTCAGGCCGTCGTCACCACGGGCTGGATCCGGGGCGGCAGCGGCACGTACGACTTCCTGACGGTGACTCCGGAGGCCACCGACACGCCCGCCGATCTGCCGAGCACGCTCAACACCATCACCCGGTACGACACGGCCGACTTCGCCGCGCGGACGATCACCCTCGGCCAGGGCACCGGCGGGACCATGACGATCAACGGCTCGGTGGGCACCACCATGGCCGGGATGGCGATGATCAGCACCACGCTGGACGCCGAGGAGGTGTGGACGATCAGCAACAGCACGCAGTTGGAGCACTCGTTCCATCTGCACGACGTGCCGTTCCAGTTGATCGCGATCAACGGTGAGACGCCCACCGGCGTCGACCTCGGCTGGTTCGACACCTACGAGGTGGTCGGCGGCGGCTCGATCAAGATCGCGATGAAGTTCACCGACTTCACCGACGACACGTACATGTACATGCTCCATTGCCATCTGCTCCAGCACGAGGACGAGGGAATGATGGCGTCCCTCATGGTCACGGAAAGTTAGGCGTTTCGCGTCAGCTCGGCCGGGCCTCATCAGCAGGCTGCCGCCGGCAGTGGAAGTGCCGGCGGCAGCCCCTGGCCCAGCGCACCCGGGCCAGGTTCATGGTGAGTGCGGCGGCTGGCAGGCGCCTGTGAACACGTCCACCTGGCCTGCGGTGCTGTTCGCCACCGCGAGGTCGCGTATCCCGTCGCCGTCCAGGTCGGCCGCCGTCGCGTCGTACGCGCCGGTGGCGGGCAGCTCGGCGAGTTCGGTGAGTCCGCCACCGCTCGCGCCCTGGAAGAGGGTGACCGAGCCGCCCCGCAGAGAGGAGACCATCAGGTCGTCGAGGCCGTCCCCGTCCAGATCGGCGGCGCCCACCGCGACCGGCAGCGCGGAGACGGCGTAGGCGGTCGCCGCGCCGAAGGTGCCGTCGCCGGCGCCGAGCAGCACGTCCAGGGCGGCGGTCCCGTTGCTCACCGTGGCCAGATCGAGAGCGCCGTCGCCGTCGAAGTCGCCCTGGGCGAGGGAGTAGAGGCGGGAGGTCGCCGCGTACTCGGTCGAGGCGCCGAGGGCGCCCGTGCCGTCGCCGAGCAGGACGCTCACCCCCGCGCTGCCGACGCTGGCCGTGGCCACGTCCGGTGAGCCGTCGCCGTCGAAGTCGCCGATGACGACGCCGTGCGGCTGGCTGCCGGTGGCGGTCTGGCCCCGGTCGTCGAACGTGCCGTCGCCCCGGCCGAGCAGCACGCGCACGGTGCTCGGGCCCTGCTCGACGACCACGAGATCGGGCGCGCCGTCGCCGTCCAGGTCGCCGGTGGCCAGGGCCCGCGGCGAGGCCCCGACGTCGATGGCGGAGGCGGAGGCGGTGCCGAACGTGCCGTCGCCCTCGTTCAGCAGCACGCTGACCTGGGCGCCACCGAAGTCGGCGAGTGCGAGGTCGGGGCCGTCGCGGCCGTCGAAGTCGGCGACGACGCTCTGGTAGGGGCGCGTGCCGACCGCGTACGTGGCGCCGGCGGCGAAGGTCCCGTCGCCGTTGCCGAGCAGCACGGTCGCCGAGTCCGCGTCGAGGTTGGCGGCGACGAGGTCGAGCACTCCGTCGCCGTCCAGGTCGGCGGCGGCCACGTGCCGGGTCTGCGCGGCGGCCGGCGCGGAGGCGGCCGACTGCACGTAGGAGAGGGGGCCCGCGCAGGAGGCGCTCACGGCCTGCGGGACCACTGCTGCGGCCGGCGCGGCAGCCAGGGCGCCCAGGAGGAGCAGGGCGGCGGCCGAGGCGGGTAAGGCGACGCGACGGCGTTCACCCGATGGCACGAGGGTCATGAGGGGACCTTCTGTCGACAGCGGTGGCGGGAACCTGTGCCAGAAGGTAGAGCAAGCGTCACCTACTGTCGACACCTAGTCACTATATTGACAGGTGACCCTTAGATTCGGCCCGAGTGTCGACACTAGACATCGCTGTCATGCTGCCGCGCTACATCAGTCCCGCCGCCCGGGCGCGCTCCACGGCCGGTCCGATGGCCGTCGCGACCGCCTCGACGTCGGCCTCGGTGGAGGTGTGGCCGAGGGAGAAGCGCAGGGTGCCGCGCGCCAGATCGGGGTCGGTGCCGGTGGCGAGCAGGACATGGCTGGGCTGGGCGACCCCGGCGGTGCACGCGGAGCCGGTGGAGCACTCGATGCCCTGCGCGTCCAGGAGCAGCAGCAGCGAGTCGCCCTCGCAGCCGGGGAAGGTGAAGTGGGCGTTGGCCGGCAGCCGGTCCACGGGGTCGCCGCCGAGGATCGCGTCCGGGACGGCCGTGCGGACCGCGTCGATCAGGGTGTCGCGCAGGCCGCCGATCTCGCGGGCGAACCACTCGCGCTGCTCGGCGGCGAGGCGTCCGGCGACGGCGAAGGAGGCGATCGCGGGGACGTCGAGGGTGCCGGAGCGGACATGGCGCTCCTGGCCGCCGCCGTGCAGGACGGGCACGGGGGTGTACTCGCGGCCCAGCAGCAGGGCGCCGATGCCGTACGGGCCGCCGATCTTGTGGCCGGAGACCGTCATCGCGGCGAGGCCGGAGGCGGCGAAGTCGACGGGGACCTGGCCGAAGGCCTGGACCGCGTCGGCGTGCAGCGGGACGTCGAACTCCGCGGCCACGTCGGCCAGTTCACGGACCGGCAGCACCGTGCCGATCTCGTTGTTCGCCCACATGACGGTGGCCAGCGCCACGTCGTGGGGGTTGCGGGCGATCGCCTCGCGCAGGGCGTCCGGGTGGACCCGCCCGTAGGAGTCGACCGGCAGGTACTCGATCGTGGCGCCCTCGTGCTCGCCCAGCCAGTGCACGGCGTCGAGGACGGCGTGGTGCTCGACGGGGCTGGCCAGGACGCGGGTGCGGGCCGGGTCGGCGTCACGGCGCGACCAGTACAGGCCCTTGACCGCGAGATTGTCGGCCTCGGTGCCGCCGGAGGTGATGACGACCTCGCTGGGGCGGGCGCCGAGCGCTTCCGCGAGGGTCTCACGTGCTTCCTCGACCGTACGGCGGGCCCTTCGGCCGGCGGCGTGGAGCGAGGAGGCGTTGCCGGTGATGCTCAACTGCGCGGTGAGTGCCTCGACCGCCTCGGGGAGCATCGGCGTGGTCGCGGCGTGGTCGAGGTATGCCATGGTGGCCACGATTCTACGGGGGCTGTACAGAGGCCCTCGCTGCCAGGTCGGCCTGGGCCGCGGCCGGGCGGTGCGCCGCGCGGCTCAGAAGTTCCAGGAGATCGTGGAGTCGGCCTGCATGAACGCCAGCAGGACCAGCAGATCGGCGACGCCGAGGGCGAGACCGAGGAAGGCGCGGCCACGACGGGCCGTGCCCCGCCACAGGGCGACCGTCGCGAGGACGATGGCGATGGGGCCGAGGAAGAGATTGAGCACGAGCAGGCCCAACAGGCCCAGGACGAAGGACGCGACGGCCATGCCGTCCGTGTCCCGGACGCCGGTGGAGCGGGCGGGGGTGGGGCTGGAGGTGAGGTCGGAGGCGGGGGTCGGGTCGGCCGGTGCGGTGAGTCGCATGGTCGTTCAGCTCCTGTCGGTCGAGGGATCGGCGAACGGGTGATCCGCGCGTGAGCCGCGGGCGGTCGGTGGGCGGTCAGTGGGCCGACGTCCGGCGGCGGCTGTGGCGCTCGCGCAGCGCGAAGACGCCGAGCCAGGCGGCGATCACGGTGGCGGCGACGAGGCTGAAGGTGAACGACGCGTGGGCCACTGTGCCCATCACGACGCCGAACAGCAGCAGTGCGGCGACAAGGAACAGCATGGGACGGAACCCCCTCCGGACGGCTCTTCGGCCGCCTCTCGTTATGTTTCGGTGAACAGTTGTGGTTACAGTTGTTCACTGACTCTTGAGTCTAGCGCGCCGCACGGCTTTGCAATTCCGGAGAACAGTTGTTAACTGGATGACATGAGTCACACCCTCGGCATCCGGCAGGCCCAGAAGCAGAAGACCCGGCAGGCGCTCCTGGACGCGGCGCTCGGGCTGCTGGAGGAGCAGAGCCTGAGCAGCCTGGGCCTGCGCGAGGTCACCCGGGCCGTCGGGGTCGCCCCGACCGCCTTCTACCGGCACTTCCGCTCGACGGCGGATCTGGGCGTGGCGCTCGTCGAGGAGGCGCTGGGCAGCCTGCACCCGATGATCCGGACCGCCGTGACCACGGCCGACTCCAGCGAGGAACGCATCAACCGGGCCGTCGAACTGATCGACGGTCATGTGAGCGCGTCCCCCGCGCACGTCCGCTTCATCGCCCGCGAACGGCACGGCGGGGTCCAGCCGGTGCGGGAGGCGATCCGCGACCAACTGGGCCGGTTCGCCGTGGAGGTGCAGGTCGAACTGGCCAAGGACGCCGAGGCCGAGGGCTGGAGCGAGGACGACCTGTCGATGCTCTCGCACCTCTACGTCGACCAGATGCTCAGCACCGCCTCGCTCTTCCTGGAGGCTCTGGAAGCCGCACCGGAGGAGCGGGAGCAGATCCGCCGGCGTGCGACCCGTCAGATGCGGCTCATCAGCATCGGCCGCCGCTACTGGCGGGACTGACGGCCCGTACGGCACAGGGGCGGCGCACTCGATGCCGAGTGCGCCGCCCCTGTGGGTGAACCGCCGCGGATGAGCCGCCGGTCAGCCCTGCTGCTGGGCCTGCTGCCCCTGGCCGGCCCCCTGGCCGCCGCCGGGACCGCCGCAGCCGCCGCCCTGACCCCCGCCGGGACCGCCCTGACCGCCGCCGCCGGGGCCGCCGCTCGGCGCGCCCGACGGGACACCGGTCGGCATCCCGGTCGGGGCGCCCGTCGGCTGGCCCGAGGCCGCGGCGCCGGTGGGCGCGCCCGAGGGGGCGCCGCTCGGCGCGCCGCTGGGCGCACCGCTGGGCATCCCCGAGGCGTTGCCGGTCGGCGGCGAGCAGGACTGCTGGCTGGTCGTCCCGCTGTTCGAGGACGAGGAGTCGCCCGAGCCGCAGGCCACCAGGGCGAGGGGCGAGAGCGCCAGCAGCGCCACCGCGGGGACGAGACGGACGGGCATCAGCGCACGCTTCATGAGAGACAGCTCCATGGAAGATGAAGGGGACCTGAGGCCGCGAACTCAACCAACAGCGCTTAGGCCTACCTTGAGCCTCCTCTGTCCGCCGCCTGTCAATCAGGTCAAGCGCGACCCAACAAACCCTGCTGACCTGGGAGTTCTCCCCTGATGCCCGGTCAGTGCGCTGGTACAGCTCCGTGACAGAAGACAGCGCACGGACCACGGGGGACAGAGCACGGACCGCGGGGGACAGCGCACGGACCACGGGGGGGGCGGCGGCCGGACCGTGGACCGGGCCCGCCATACGGGTCGGCCTCGCCGTCGCCGACGGCGGTCGCCGGGTTTTCCGGGAAGTCTGCGAGGAGCAGCACCGGTTCCGATCCGAAAGGCTCCGCCATGACCGACCCACGCCCCCTGTACACCCGGGCCACCGCGCAGGCGGCCGAGCTCATCGGGACCGTACGGCCCGAGCAGTTGACCGGCCCGACGCCCTGCACCGAGTACGACGTCCGCACGCTGCTCAGCCATATCGTCGGCGGCAGCGTGCGGATGGCGGTCGTCGGGGAGGGCGGCGACGGGCTCGCCGTACGGATGTTCGTGGACGGCGTCGAGGACGACGGCTGGCCGCAGGCGTACGACGAGATCAGGGCCCGGGTGCTCAGGGCCTGGGCGAGCGACGAGCGGATGGCCGGGTCGGTGCGGGTGCCGCGGGGCGACATCCCGGGCCGGGAGGCGCTGTCCGCGTACGTGATGGAGATCGTGGCGCACACCTGGGATCTCTCCGAGGGACTCGGCCGGCCGGTGCCGCTCGACCCGGAGCTGGCCGAGTTCTCGCTGGCCGCCGCGCGGGCGGGGCTGCCCGACGGCCCGCGTGACGGACGGCCCTTCGAGCCGGCCCGCCCGGTCCCCGAAGGGGCCGACGCCTACGCGGAGTTGGCGGCCTGGCTCGGCCGGGAGCCGCTCAGCCGAGCCTGACCCGCGCCAGCTGCCGCGACTGGGCGACGAGACGGTCCGCGCTGTCCCAGACCTCGGCGTCCTCCTCCAGGAAGCCGCCGGCGAGGTTGCGGGTGGTGATGGAGACGCGCAGCGGGCCGGGGGCCGGACGGCAGCGGACGTGGACCGTCAGCTCGACCGTGGGGACCCAGCCGCGCAGGCCGATCTCGAAGGCGGTGGGCGGCAGGGCGTCCACGGCGAGGAGGAGGGAGAGCGGGTCGGGGTCGCGGCCGTCCTTCAGACCGAACCAGGCCCGCATCTCGCCCTTGCCGGAGGGCTGTCCGAGCGCCCAGCCGAGGGTCGACGGGTCGAGCTTGAGCATCAGGCGGTCGGTGATGGCGGAGCTGCCGTCCACGGGCGCCGGACCGTCCTCCGGGCCGAAGCACTGGTCCATGGGCGGGATGGCGGGCGGCGCGGCCGCCGTGCGGACGTCGTCCGGCAGGGAGTCCAGGTCGCCGTAGGAGGCGAGGACGCGGATCCGCTCGACCTCGGTGCCGCTGTCGTCGTACTGGAAGAGCGAGGCCTGGCCGGTCGACAGGGTGCGGCCGGTGCGGACGACGTCCGTGCGGACGACCGCGGGGCCGGGGTGCGAGGCCGTGAGGTAGTGCGCCGAGATCGTGAACGGGTCGCGGTGCGGCAGGGCGTCCGCGAGCGCGCGACCGAGGACGGCGAGGAGGTAGCCGCCGTTGACGGCGCTGATGATCGTCCAGCCGGCCGAGAGATCGAGGTCGTAGACGCCGGGCTCGCGTGGGGTGAGGGCGGTGTCGCGGTCGAACTCGCTGTCGCCGATGCGCGCGCACGCGATAGCTGCTTCTGGCATGCCTGAACGCTACAACAGAATAATACTAAGCGGTAGCTTTCCCCGCGCCCCCGCCTTGGCCCTGCATCGGTCCGGCGTCGGTCCTGCCTTGGCCCGGCCCTGGCCCCGCCTTGCTGCCTCCGCGTGAAACACTCGCAATTTCTTGGTAAGTGTCCGAACTCGTCCGTGACCTCGACGCCCGGATTCCCCTCTGCAAGGACATGAGCCTCACCGGGACTCCGTTCCTCTACACCCTGATCGCGCTGTCCGTGCTCGCCGTCGCACTGCCGCTGCTGGTGTGGTCGCGGCTGCGCGGGCCGCGGATCCTGCGCGCCGCGGCCCGGGTGCTGATGCTGATGTTCGCGCAGGGCACGGCCGTCGCCCTGGTCTTCGTGACGGTCAACAACGCCAACGGCCTGTACGACACCTGGGACGATCTGCTGGGCACCGGCACGCATGTGCAGCAGGCCGCCGACCTGGGCGCCGACGGCACCGGCGGGATCGCGCTGGACCGGCTGCCCAGGGTCGCGCAGAAGTTCACCCAGGCCCAGGGCCCGGGGATGCGTGCGGTCGGCGGGGTGCGCGTGACCCAGCTCCAGGGCCGGATCTCCGGCGTGAACGCCGAGGTCTACGTCTGGCTGCCGCCGCAGTACGACGAGCCCGCCTACGCGCATCGCACCTTCCCCGTCGTGGAGCTGCTCCCGGGCTACCCGGGCTCCCCGAAGGCCTGGTACGGGACGCTGCGCGTGCACGAGCAGCTCGCCCCGCTGATGCGCTCGGGCAAGGTCGCGCCGTTCATCCTCGTCGCGCCGCGCACCACCCTGCTGCCCGGCGTGGACACCGGCTGCGCCAATGTGCCGGGCACCGTGAACGCCGACAGCTGGCTCAGCCTCGACGTGCCGAAGATGGTCACGGACAACTTCCGGGTCCAGCCCGCGCCCAAGGGCTGGGCGGTCGCCGGCTACTCGGCGGGCGGGCACTGCGCGTCCAAGCTCGCCGTCGCCCACCCCGACCGCTACCGCGCGGCCGTGAGCCTGTCCGGGTACAGCGACCCGATCGTCGAGCCCGACTCGCTCGCCGCGCAGAACCCGCGGCTGCGCCGGGCCAACGACCCGTACCTGCTGCTGCGCCGGGCGGCCGTCCCGCCCCCGGTGGCCCTCTACCTCTCCGGCCAGCCGCACGACGGCTACGAGGCCGCCCTGGCCATGCGGCAGGAGGCGAAGGCGCCGACGACCGTGCACGTCGTCCGCATCCCGAGCGGCGCGGGCGGTCACACCATGGCGCTGTGGCGGCCGCAGGTGTCGCCGGCGTTCCGCTGGCTGACGACGCAGCTGGACCAGCACCGGGTGGGCGGCGAGGGGAGGGCCGGAGCGGAGAAGCCGGGAAAGGGGAAGGAGAAGGGGGCTACTCCTCGCGGACGGTCGAGCGACGATTCCACGCGCGAGGCGCTCGCCAGTGGAACCGCATCGCGAGCAGCCGCAGGACGAAAGCCGTGATCGCGGCCAGGCCGCCGGCCAGCTCGGTGAGCAGGCCGTAGCGGATGCTGAGCGCCACCATGGTGGCGCCGACCATCGCCGGGACCGCGTAGAGATCGCGGTCCCAGCGCAGCAGCGAGGGCACCTCGTTGGCCAGCACGTCGCGCAGCACACCGCCGCCGACGCCGGTCGCGACCCCCAGTGCGGCCGACGCGGTCAGGCCCAGTCCGTAGTCGTACGCCTTCATCGTGCCCGTGACGCAGAACAGGCCGAGGCCGGCCGCGTCGAAGACGTTGACGCCCGCCTGGATCCGCTCCACCTGCGGGTGCAGGAAGACGACCAGCAGGGCGGCGAGCAGGGGCGTGAGGAAGTACCCCAGGTCGGTGAAGGCGGCCGGCGGCACGGCGCCTATGACCAAGTCCCGGAAGACCCCGCCGCCCAGCGCCGTGACCTCGGCGAGCATGGCTATGCCGAACACGTCGAAGTTCTTGCGGACGGCCAGCAGCGCGCCGGAGATGGCGAACACGAAGATGCCGGCCAGGTCGAGCGTGTGCTGGATGGAAGGGCTGAAGATCTGCAGAAGCACCCTTACATTGTCACCCAGCACTGAGCCCCCGCCTTACATTGCAAGGCGGGGGCTCACTGTTACTTACTTCTCCTTGGCAGGACCGTCATCACCGGACGCTTCGGGAGCCTCGGACGCTTCGGGAGCCTCGGGGGCTTCGACGGCCTCCGCCGGAGCCTCGGGGGCTTCGGCGGCCTCGGGGGCTTCGGCGGCCTCCGCCGCTTCCGGCTCCCCGGCTTCCGTCTCCGCCGCTTCCGCTTCCGCCGCGACCTCCGCCGCCACGGCTGCCGAGGTCTCCGCCGACTCGGCGAGCACCTCGTCGGCCACCAGCTCCGCCGCCTCCTTCGCGGCGGTCAGCAGGACGGTGTCCTGCGGGGCCTGGTCCGCGAAGTTCTCCGGGTGGTGGCAGGCGACCTGCTGGCCGGTGCGCAGCTCGACGAGCGCCGGCTCCGTCGTCGTGCAGATCTGCGTCGCCTTCCAGCACCGGGTGTGGAAGCGGCAGCCGCTCGGCGGGGAGATCGGCGAGGGCACGTCGCCCTTGAGCAGGATCCGCTCGCTCTTGGCGTTCTTGCGCCGCGGGTCCGGGATCGGCACCGCCGACATCAGGGCCTTGGTGTACGGGTGCATCGGCGACTTGTAGAGCAGGTCGCGGTCGGCCAGCTCCACGATCTTGCCGAGGTACATCACCGCGATGCGGTCCGAGACGTGCCGGACCACCGAGAGGTCGTGCGCGATGATCACGTACGTGAGGCCGAGCTCCTGCTGGAGGTCGTCCAGCAGGTTCACGACCTGGGCCTGGATCGACACGTCCAGGGCCGAGACCGGCTCGTCCGCCACGACCAGCTTCGGGTTCAGGGCGAGCGCGCGGGCGATGCCGATGCGCTGGCGCTGACCGCCGGAGAACTCGTGCGGGTAGCGGTTGTAGTGCTCGGGGTTGAGACCCACGACCGACAGCAGCCGCTGCACTTCCTTCTTGATGCCGCCCTCGGGCTCGACGCCCTGGAGCTTGAAGGGAGCGCCGACGATCGTGCCGATGGTGTGGCGCGGGTTCAGCGACGAGTACGGGTCCTGGAAGATCATCTGCACATCACGGCGCAGCGGGCGCATGCCGTTCACACCGAGGTGCGTGATGTCCTTGCCCTGGAACTCGACCTTGCCGCCGGTCGGCTCCAGCAGCCGGGTGATCAGCCGGCCCATCGTGGACTTGCCGCAGCCGGACTCGCCGACGACGCCGAGCGTTTCGCCGGAGCGCACCTCGAAGTCGATGCCGTCGACCGCGTGCACCGCCCCGACCTGCCGCTGGAGCAGGCCCTTCTTGATCGGGAAGTGCTTCTGCAGCCCGGTGACCTTGAGCAGGACCTCGCCCGGGGCGGGGTCCTCGGTCAGGGTGGCGGCGCCCTTGGTGAGGGTCGCACCCTGCTCGGACGCGTCGGCCTGCGCGGGAATCTTCACCGCTTTCTCGTCGTCACTCACAGCTTCGGCGCAATCTCTTCGGTCCAGATACGCTCCCGCTGCTCCTTGCCCAGGTGGCAGGCGGCCCAGTGCCGGCTGCCGACCTCGGCCAGCTCGGGCCGGACGGTGCGGGTGACGTTGTCCTTCGGGAGGTCCGCGTACGGGCAGCGCGGGTTGAAGGCGCAGCCGGACGGGATGTTGATCAGCGAGGGCGGGGAGCCCTTGACCGGGATCAGCCGCTCCTGCTGGTCACGGTCGAGGCGCGGCATCGAGCCGAGCAGCCCCCAGGTGTAGGGGTGCCGGGGCTGGTAGAACACGTCCTCGGCCGGGCCGCGCTCGACGCAGCGGCCGCCGTACATCACCAGGATGTCGTCGGCGAGTTCGGCGACGACGCCCAGGTCGTGGGTGATGACGATGACCGCGGAGCCGAACTCCTTCTGCAGATCGCGGATGAGGTCGAGGATCTGCGCCTGGACGGTCACGTCCAGGGCGGTCGTCGGCTCGTCGGCGATCAGCAGCTCGGGGTTGTTGACCAGCGACATCGCGATCATCGCGCGCTGGCGCATACCGCCGGAGAACTCGTGCGGGTAGCTGTCAACGCGCTTGTCCGGCTGCGGGATGCCCACCCGGTCGAGCATCTCGACCGCACGGCGCTTGGCGGTCTTCTTGTCGACGTCGTGGTGGACACGGTACGCCTCCACGATCTGCTGGCCGATCGTGTAGTACGGGTGCAGCGCCGACAGCGGATCCTGGAAGATCATCGCCATCTCGCGGCCGCGCAGCTTGCGCACGTAGTCCGGGTCGGCGGACAGCAGTTCGGTGCCGTCCAGCCAGATCTCACCGGAGATCTGGGCCTTGCGCTTGCCGTACTGGCCGGCGGTGTGCAGGCCCATGATGCCGAGCGAGGTCACCGACTTGCCGGAGCCGGACTCGCCGACGATGCCGAGCGTCTTGCCCTTCTCCAGCTGGAAGCTGAGCCCGTCGACGGACTTGACCAGGCCGTCGTCGGTCGGGAAGTGCACCTTGAGGTCGCGCACTTCGAGGAAGGCGGACGGCGCGGGCGAGGCGGGGGTGGGCTCGCCCACGGCCGCTCCGCTCTTGCTGAGTTCGGTCATGCGAGCCTCACTCGGGGGTCGATCACGGCATACAGGATGTCCACCACGAGGTTGGCGACGAGCACCGCGAGAGAAGTGATCAGGGTCACGCCCAGGATGATGGGCAGGTCCTGGGTCTTGATGGCGTTGAGCACGGCCTGGCCGAGGCCGGGCAGGTTGAACGCCGTCTCGGTCAGGATCGCACCGCCGATGAGGGCGCCGAGGTCCATGCCGAGCATGGTGAGCAGCGGCGTCATCGTGGAGCGCATGGCGTGCTTGCCGATGACGGTCTGCTCCTTGAGGCCCTTGGCGCGGGCGGTACGGATGTAGTCCTCGCCGAGGATCTCGAGCATGGTGGCCCGGGTGATGCGCGCGTACATCGCCGCGTACAGGAACGCGAGGGTGATCCACGGCAGGATCATGCCGCCGAACCAGCCGGTGAAACTCTCGTCCAGGGGCACGAACTGCCCGTCGAACAGATCGAGTCCGTAGACGAAGATCGACAGGGCGACCATGCCGGTGAAGTAGATCGGCAGGGAGACGCCCGAGAGCGCGACGACCATCGCGCCGCGGTCCCAGAGGCTGCCGCGCTTGAGCGCGGAGAGCACACCCGCCGAGACGCCGAGGATCAGCCACAGCACGGCGGCGCCCAGCGCGAGGGCCAGGGTCACCGGGAAGCGGTCGGTCAGCACCGGCCAGACGGCCTGCTCACTGCGGAAGGAGTAGCCGAAGCACGGGGCGGCGCAGTGGATGGATTCGCCGCCGCCCGTGTAGGTGCGACCGGCGAAGATGCCCTTGAAGAACTCCCAGACCTGGGCGTAGATCGGATCGTCCAGGCTGAGCTTCTCGCGCACCCCCTCGACGGCGGCAGGGTCGGCCTGCTTGCCCACGAAGCTCAAGGCGATGTCGACGCCGGCCCACTTGGGGATGAGGAAGAAGATGCCGAAGACCACCATGACGATGACCACAAGCATCACTGCGGCGGCCAGCAACCGCCTGATGAGGTAAGCGAGCACAGCTCTCGGCCCGCCGCGGACCGCGGGCCACCGGAGATCGTCCGGTGGCCCGCGATCACGCCGCGCCGGCCTTCACCTGCCTTTCGTGCCGTTCGGCGGGTGTGCCGGGATTACTTCTTCGGGTTCTTCAGACCGAGGTTGACGAAGTCGTACTGACCGCTGTAGCCGTCGGTCGTGTAGACGTTCGCCAGGTTGTCCGAGCGCCAGTTGACGAACCGCTCGTAGACGAAGGGCAGGTAGTACGCGCCCTCCATCACCTTGTGGTCGATCTCCGTGGAGATCTTGGTCTTGCCGGCTTCGTCCAGCGTGGTGACGTACGAGGCGAACAGACCGTCGATGGTCTTGTCCTTGATGAGCGCGAAGTTGTTGTTGGCGCTCTCCGCAATGTACTTGCTGTTCCACAGCGGGAGACCGAAGCCCTGGATGGTCGGGAAGTCCGGACCCCAGCCCATGATGATGATGCCGTAGCCCTTCTTCTTCACGTTCGAGGGGCTGCCGATGATGCCGGAGGACTGCGAGCCGTCGTACTGGTCGATCTCGACGGTGATGCCGACCTTCTTCAGCGACGCCTGGAGGGACTGCGCGGTGGCCACCTCGACCGGCTTGTTGTTGCGGACCGCGATGGTGGTCTTGAAGCCGTTCGGCTGACCGCAGGCCTTCAGGGCCTCCTTGGCCTTGGCGACGTTGCCGTTCTTGTTGGCGCCGGCGATCTCGTACGGGTCGTACTTCTGACCCTCGGCGCCCGGGACGGACGGCGGCAGCATGTTGGTGGCGATGTCGCCACCGGCGACCGGGCCGCCACGGGCGGTCTGCAGCGACACGTGGTCGGCGCCGTAGATGACGGCCTTGCGGCACTCGATGTTGTCGAACGGCGCGACGTTCTGCGGGAAGACCGCGTAGCGGACGTAACCGGAGACCGGGTTGTCCAGGTTGGCCTTGTGCTGCTTGAGGGCGGTGGTGCGGCCCTGCGGCGACATGCCGGTCTGGTTCAGGTCGAGGTCCAGGTCACCGCTGAGCAGACGCTGGTCCAGCTGGTTGGCGTCCGAGAAGATCTGGACGGTGATCTCGTCCGGGTAGGCCTTGCGGAGCGGGTCCGAGGCCTGCTTCCAGTTGGTGTTGCGGACCAGCTTGAGGTCCTTGCCCGGGGCGTACGAGGCGAACTTGTACGGGCCCGAGGAGAACGGCTTCAGGCCGTACTTGGACTTGGTGTCCATGTCCTGGCGGACCGGGGAGGCCGAGATCAGGCCCAGCATCTCCTCGAAGTCCGAGTTGGCCTGCGGCAGCTTGAAGACGACGGTCTTGTCGTCCGGCGTCTCGATGGCCTTCAGACCGAGCTTGTCGGCCGCCGTGTCCTTGTAGGGGCCCTTGTAGGCGCCCGTGGGGTCGAGGACGTCCTTCAGGTACGTCGGACCGCCGGACAGCACGTCCTGCGCCCACACGCGCTCGATGCCGTACTTCACGTCCTTGGACGTGATCGGCTTGCCGTCCTCCCACGTGATGCCGTCACGCAGGGTGTACGTGTAGGTCTTGCCGTCGTCGGTGACCTTGGCGAGACCGGTGGCGAGGTCCGGGGCGAGCTCGGCGCCCGCCGCGCCCGGCTCGGTCTTGTTCGTGACGAGCTGACGGCTGTAGTAGCGGGCGAAGTTCCACATCATGCCGTAGTAGCCGCGCGTGGTGTCCCACGAGTCGGCGTCCTGTGCGGCACCGAACTTCAGCGTGCCGCCCTTCTTGGCGGCGGAAGCCTGGGCGACCTTGTTGTTCGCGGCGTCGAAGCCGGCGGCGCCGGTGGCCGAGCCGCCCTTGTCGTCGTCGCCTCCGTCACCGCCGCACGCCGCCGTGGTCAGCAGCGCGGCGACCGCGGCGGCAGCGGCAAATGCCTGCTTCCGCCGCCCTGAGGTGCGTTGGGTAGTCACGATCTCGGATCCTCCGGATTAGATGAGAGACCCCGTGTGAAGGCCACGGGACGGTTGGGGTGCCGTGTTCGGCGGTTTCGCTGTTCAGCGGTGCTGCGGTTGCGCTGTGCTGCGGTTCAGCGGTTCGCGGTTCAGAGCAGTTCGCGGTTCAGCAGTTCAGGTTCGGCAGTTCGCGGTTCAGCGGGAGGCCTTCGGGTCCAGCGCGTCCCGGACGCCGTCGCCGAAGAGATTGAAGGCCAGCACGGTGATGAAGATCGCCACACCCGGGACCACCATGTACATGGGGTCCGACTCGTAGTAGTCGATCGCGCTCGAGAGCATCTGTCCCCACGAGGAGGTGGGCGGCTTGACGCCCACGCCCAGGAAGCTGAGCGCCGCCTCGGTGAGGATGTTGGTGGGGATCATCATCGTCGTGTACACGACGATCGGGGCGACCAGGTTGGGCAGCAGTTCCTTGAACAGGATGTACAGCCGACCGGCGCCCAGCGATCGGGCGGCCTCGACGTACTCGCGCTCACGCAGCGAGAGCGTCTGGCCGCGCACCACGCGTCCGATGTAGGGCCAGCCGAAGAATCCGATGACCAGGATCATCACGAAGACGCGCACGCTGGAGCCGGTGAGGCCCAGCATGTCGCTCGGCATGACGGAGACCAGCGCGATGATGAACAGCAGCTGCGGGAAGGCGAGCAGACCGTCCATCACCCGGCTGATGAGGGAGTCCACCCAGCCGCCGAAGAATCCGGCGAGAATGCCCAGCACCGTTCCGAGGATCACGGCGACCACGGCCGACAGGAAGCCGACCAGCAGGGAGATCCGGGCGCCGTAGAGGATGCGGGCGAAGATGTCCCGGCCGTTGACCGGCTCGACGCCGAGCAGGTGCTCGCCGCTCACGCCGCCCAGCGAGCCCGTGGGGGTGCCGAACAGCGGGTCGATGAGGTTCTCGTGGTACTCGTTCGGGTCCTGCCCGAGGATCCCCGTGATGACCGGCGCGAGCAGCGCGACCACGACGAGGACGAGCACCACGATGCCGCCCGTCAGGGCGAGCTTGTCCCGCTTGAGGCGCTCCCAGGCGATCCGGCCCAGGGAACGACCCTGAACGGCCTTGGCGTCGCTGGTGGCGACCGCCGCTTCCTCGGCCGCGCTCGGGGCCGCTTCCGCGGTCGGCTCGTGCAATGGTGCCGTCATCTGGCAGGGACCCCTCTCAACCGGCGGTAGCCGGCCCGCGCTTGCCGCTGTGGCGGCGTGATCAGTCCGTAATACGCAGGGGATAAGTCCCCTGGAGCGGGAGTCTTCAACGCTTTGGCGATCTGTTGCCAGACTTGGCAGGGAAAGGATGCGTAAACGTGATGCGGGTAGAGGGGTTCCGTTATCCGGACGGCGGGTAACGCCCCCCGGACAGGGACTTATTCGGGCAGATCGGACGAGAACGGGACCGATCGCCGCTATCTACGCGCGAAGACGTCCGACTCCTGCCAGGCGGTCGACCTCACAACAGACACACAACCGACCCGCGACGGAACCGGCGGCACGACGCGCGACAGATCGCGCGGCAGGGCTGACGGCGGAAGCGGCGGCGGGCGATCGTGGGCGGCGGCGGAAGCGGCGGTAGCGGTGGCGGTGGCGGAAATCAGTAGCGTCCGGTGGGCGGATAGCCGTAGCCGCCCGCGGGCGCGGGGGCCGACGCGGGAGCGGGAGCATGGGCCTCGCGGTCGTAGAACGGCCGGGCGTTGGCGCGCATCCACATCACGACGGGGTCGTACTCGTCGGTCATGGCGACCGTCGACACCGGCAGCCCGTCCGGCACCGCGCCGATCGACTGCTGCATCATGGCCCGGACGGCGTCCACCGCCGACGGCGAGGAGTCGTACACGTCCAGCCCTACGGCCAGGTAGGGCGCGCCCAGCGCCGGCTGCACCCAGGCCCGGCGCAGCGCGCGGACCGCGGGGGTGCGATGGGCGTTCTGCGCGAGCAGGGCGTAGAACTGCGGGATCTCGATGGCGGGCTCGGACAGCCGCAGCGGTCCGGCGGGCTGGCGCTCCAACCCGGTGGCGATCCGGCGCAGATCCAGCCAGGGGATGCCGACGCCGCCGCCGGGGCCGTGCGGGTTGAGCCAGAGACCGTAGTGGTCGGGGTAGAGCGTGCGGGCCACGTCGATTCCGTCGACCACCTCGTACGAGCGGTTCCAGCCACTGGCGCTGAGCTCCTGGGCGGAGGTCACGCAGGGGGCGTACCCGTGGCCGTCCACCTCCATGTTCCCGTACTGGGCGTCCGGGGAGCCCGCCTGGCCGTGCCACAACAGCATCCAGACCTGGCCGGACGAGGGGGTCGCGAGCGCGCGCAGGAGGGCCTCGTAGGCGTCGTAGCGCCCGGGCGTGACCTGGCGCAGCATGTGCTCGACCGAGCCGGTCGCGGCAGTGCCAGCGCTCACTTTTTATCGCCCCTTCGAGAAATGGCCCCGCGTCGGGGTCCAGCTTAAGCGCCCAATGGCTCAGGGCTGGTGGTGCGTTGGCGGGTGCGGGTCGCGGGTGGTCGGTCGGGGCCCGCGGCGGAGCCGGGCATCGGCACGGCCCCGCGCCCCGGGCGGGCCCCCTAGCGTGAGTAGAAGGGGCGGACCCGTTCCCTCATCCAGTCGGCCACCGGATCCTGGGCGACGTCGAGCAGCACCAGGTTGACCGGCCAGGGGGCCGAGGTCTTCGTGAGCGCCCTGCTCAGCGCCTCCAGCGGCACGGCGCGCAGATCGCCCTCCCACGGGGACTCCTGGGGGAGCCCGAACAGTTCGACGCCGACGAACATCGCCGGCTCCGCCGTCTCGACGGCGGCCAGGCAGCGGCGGGCGGTCCGGATCACGCCCGTGGCCTCGAACTCCGCGGAGGCCGCGGCCAGGAAGTCGATCGGGTCGTCCTGCCAGTCGGGCTCGTAGAGGCGGACCCGGCCGCCGCTCGCGGATCCGTCCAGCGGGGTGCGGCCCGCCCGGCACAGCTCGGCCACGGCCGGCGGCGGCAGCGGGACGGCGACCAGGCCCTCGGGGTTGACCATGATGCCCACCTGCGGGGGCAGCCCCCGGGCGAACTCCACGGCCGGCGCGATCGTGAACGACATGTGCGAGCCGACGACCTGGCGGAACTGTTCCTCGGAGCTGAAGACCGGCACATAGACCTGGCCGTCCAGCTCCAGTGTGGGCAGGTCGAGGGGGCCGCTGTGCGGGCCGCCGCCGCCGGGCAGCGGCACCCAGACGAAGCCGCGCCCGAGCGCCTCCACGATCCGGGGGCCGGCTCCCGGCACGCCGAGGGAGGCGGAGAGCACCTCCTCCAGCTCGTTGCCGGGCCATCCGCCGTGCGGATGAGGGTGTGCCTGCGCCGGAAAGTCCGTCGGGAAGTCCGCCGGGGGGAAATCCATCTGCCTACCGCCTGCTAAGAACCGCTCAGTCTGCTGTGGCTGAAAGGCTAGGGCCTGTGCGGCGCATCACGCCACAGACGCGATGGCCGGCCCGGCGGCCCGCCGCGGGCCGCGGGACGCCTCAGCCGGTGAAGGCGATGCGCCGGAGTACGTCTGCGGCAGGGCGGTCCAGCAGGACCGCCGAGCCGCAGCCTTCGGGGAGGGCGCCCTGCTCCACCGAACGCAGGAGGCGGGCGGCGGCGCGGCGGTGCCGCAGGAACGCGTACCGCGAGACGCCTCGGCCGCGCTCGCGCTGGCCCTCCAGGGCCTGGTCCGCGCCGACGTCGAGAAGGACCAGGTGGAGGGTGCCGCCACGGCGGCGGGCCTCGCGGGCCAGCCAGTCGCGGACCCAGGCCTGGGTCCCGCAGTCGTGCACGACGACGCCCTGGCCGCCGCGCAGGGCTCGGCGCAGCCCGGCGTAGTGGGCGAGGCGGACGAGCGGGCGGTAGAGGGCGTAGGGCAGGTGGCGGGGCGCGCGGGCGTCCCAGCGGTCACGGGTGTCCTGGGAGTCGATGCGGACGCCGTGCACAGCCCGTTTCATGAGGGTGGACTTGCCGCTGCCGGGCAGCCCGGTGACCACGACCAGGTCACGGGGGCCGAAGAGCAGTCCGTGCGGGCTGCGGCCGGCCCGCTCGCGCAGGTCGCGGACGACGGGCGCGGGCTGCGGGCCGCACGCCTCCCGGGCCCGGGTGCCGGGCTGCGCGGGCAGCGCGAGCCCCGAAGCGGTCGCGAATGCGGTGGTCCTCGCCGTTGTCGTCCTGTTCACCGTGATCGTCCTCCCCTGGGGTCAGGTAGTCCTCATCCCCATCGAGCGTAAAGAGAAGGTAATGCGCGGTGTCTCGCGTTTTCGTGCGCGTACCGACACAAGCCGGTTACAGATGCGGCCTGCCGCGACCGGGGCGGGCCGTGCGATGATGGCCGCGCCAACTGCATACCGGCCGTTCGAATCCGCGCGGGAGAGTCCCCGGCAACAGGTCCGCCTGTCGCTTCGCCGGGGCGCCGAAGGAGCAAGTCCCTCCCTTGAATCTCTCAGGCCCCGTTACCGCGCGGGCGAGGCACATCTGAAAAGCGGGCCGCCGTTCCCGGCGGCCCCACCCAAGGTGCAAGTCAGGACCACCGTTTCGCGGGGTCGTGACGAACCTCTCAGGTTCCGATGACAGATGGGGAGGAACGACCTCGCCGTCATGCCTTGGGAGACGACCGTCCGATGAGCAGCTCCGCACCCCGTCACACCGCGCTCGATGCCCTGCACCGCGCGCTCGGCGCGACGATGACCGACTTCGCCGGCTGGGACATGCCCCTGCGCTACGGCTCCGAACGCGACGAGCACCAGGCCGTCCGCACGAAGGCCGGCCTCTTCGATCTCTCCCACATGGGCGAGATCACCGTCACCGGGCCGCAGGCGGCGGCTCTCCTGAACCACGCGCTGGTCGGCAACATCGCCACCGTCGGCGTCGGCCGCGCCCGCTACACCATGATCTGCCAGGAGGACGGCGGCATCCTGGACGACCTGATCGTCTACCGGCTGGCCGAGCACGAGTACATGGTCGTCGCCAACGCCTCCAACGCCCAGGTGGTGCTGGACGCCCTGACCGAGCGCGCCGCCGGTTTCGACGCGGTCGTGCGCGACGACCGGGACGCCTACGCGCTGATCGCCGTCCAGGGGCCCGAGTCCCCCGGCGTCCTCGCCGCGCTGACCGACGCCGACCTCGACGGTCTGAAGTACTACGCGGGCCTGCCCGGCACGGTCGCCGGGGTCCCGGCGCTCATCGCCCGCACGGGCTACACCGGCGAGGACGGCTTCGAGCTGTTCGTGAAGCCGGAGCACGCCGTCGAGCTGTGGCAGGCGCTGACGAAGGCGGGCGAGGGCGTCGGCCTGGTCCCGTGCGGGCTGTCCTGCCGGGACACGCTGCGCCTGGAGGCGGGCATGCCGCTGTACGGGCACGAGCTGAGCACCTCCCGCACCCCCTTCGACGCCGGTCTCGGCCGGGTGGTGAAGTTCGAGAAGGAGGGCGACTTCGTGGGGCGCAAGGCACTGGAGGCGGCCGCCGAACGCGCCGCCTCGCAGCCGCCGCGCGTCCTCGTCGGCCTCGTCGCCGAAGGTCGTCGGGTCCCGCGCGCCGGGTACGCCGTGGTCGCCGACGGCAAGGTGATCGGCGAGGTCACCTCCGGCGCGCCCTCCCCCACGCTCGGCAAGCCGATCGCGATGGCCTACGTCGACGCGGCCCACGCGGCGGCGGGGAGCCCGGGCGTCGGCGTGGACATCCGGGGCGCGCACGAGCCGTACGAGGTCGTGGCGCTGCCGTTCTACAAGCGCCGGAAATAGACACTGGGCGCGGTGCCCGGTCCCCGGGCGTGACCCTGCCCACATTGCCGCTGGTCACGCACGCCTCCAGCAGTCCCCCATTCATCAGCACTCCCTCGCGTACAGGAGAATTCAGGCCATGAGCAACCCCCAGCAGCTGCGCTACAGCAAGGAGCACGAGTGGCTGTCGGGCGCCGAGGACGGCGTCTCGACGGTCGGCATCACGGAGCACGCGGCCAACGCGCTCGGCGATGTGGTGTTCGTCCAGCTCCCGGCGGTCGGTGACACGGTGACCGCGGGCGAGACCTGCGGCGAGCTGGAGTCGACCAAGTCGGTCAGCGACCTGTACGCGCCGGTGACCGGTGAGATCACCGAGATCAACCAGGACGTCGTGGACGATCCGGCGCTGGTGAACTCCGCCCCCTTCGAGGGCGGATGGCTGTTCAAGGTACGCGTCACGGACGAGCCGGACGACCTGCTCTCCGCCGACGAGTACATCGCCCTTACCGCCGCCGGCTGAGGATCCAGATGACTGTGCTGAACACGCCCCTGCACGAGCTCGACCCGGAGGTCGCCGCCGCGGTCGACGCCGAGCTGAACCGCCAGCAGTCCACCCTCGAGATGATCGCCTCGGAGAACTTCGCCCCCCTCGCGGTCATGGAGGCCCAGGGCTCGGTCCTCACCAACAAGTACGCCGAGGGCTACCCGGGCCGCCGCTACTACGGCGGCTGCGAGCACGTCGACGTCACCGAGCAGATCGCCATCGACCGGGTCAAGGAGCTGTTCGGCGCCGAGTACGCCAACGTGCAGCCCCACTCCGGCGCCTCCGCCAACCAGGCCGCCCTGTTCGCCCTGGCCCAGCCCGGCGACACCATCCTCGGCCTGGACCTGGCGCACGGCGGCCACCTCACCCACGGCATGCGCCTGAACTTCTCCGGCAAGCAGTTCGACGTGGTCGCCTACCACGTGGACGAGGCCGGGCTGGTCGACATGGGCGAGCTGGAGGCGCTCGCCAAGGAGCACCGGCCGAAGGTGATCATCGCGGGCTGGTCGGCGTACCCGAGGCAGCTGGACTTCGCCGAGTTCCGCCGGATCGCGGACGAGGTGGGCGCGTACCTCTGGGTCGACATGGCGCACTTCGCCGGTCTGGTCGCGGCGGGCCTGCACCCGAACCCGGTGCCGTACGCGGACGTCGTGACCTCGACGACCCACAAGACGCTGGGCGGCCCGCGCGGCGGCATCATCCTGGCGAAGCAGGAGTTCGCGAAGAAGCTGAACTCGTCGGTCTTCCCGGGCTTCCAGGGCGGCCCCCTGGAGCACGTCATCGCGGCGAAGGCCGTCTCCTTCAAGGTCGCGGCGAGCGACGACTTCAAGGAGCGCCAGCAGCGTACGGTGGACGGCGCCCGCATCCTGGCCGAGCGCCTCGGGCAGGCGGACGCCGCCGAGCACGGGGTGTCCGTCCTCTCCGGCGGCACGGACGTCCATCTGGTCCTGGTCGACCTGCGCGACTCCGAGCTGGACGGCAAGCAGGCGGAGGACCGTCTCCACGAGGTCGGCATCACCGTCAACCGGAACGCGATCCCGAACGACCCGCGCCCGCCGATGGTGACGTCCGGCCTGCGGATCGGCACCCCGGCCCTCGCGACCCGCGGCTTCACCGCCGAGGACTTCGCGGAGGTCGCGGACGTCATCGCGCAGACCCTGAAGCCGTCGTACGACGTCGAGGGTCTGAAGGCGCGCGTCAAGGCACTGGCCGACAAGCACCCGCTGTACCCCGGCCTGAACAAGTAGTTTCCTGGCGGGGGCACCCGACGACGTGTGTCCCCGCCCTCTTTGAGGAGTTCCCGTGGCCATCTCGGTCTTCGACCTGTTCTCGATCGGCATCGGCCCGTCCAGCTCCCACACGGTCGGCCCGATGCGCGCGGCCCGCATGTTCGCGCTGCGGCTGGCCAAGGAGGGCCTGCTGGACTCCACGGCGTCGGTCCGCTGCGAGCTGTACGGCTCGCTCGGCGCGACCGGCCACGGCCACGGGACGCCGAAGGCGGTCCTGCTCGGCCTGGAGGGCTCCTCGCCGCGCACGGTGGACGTGGAGGGCGCCGACGACCGGGTGGAGCAGATCAAGGCGACCGGCCGGCTGCGGCTGCTGGACACGCACGAGATCCCGTTCTCCTTCGACGACGACCTGGTCCTGCACCGCCGCAAGGCGCTCCCGTACCACGCCAACGGCATGACCATCCGGGCGTTCGACGCCTCGGGCACGGAACTGCTGTCGAAGACGTACTACTCGGTCGGCGGCGGGTTCGTCGTGGACGAGGACGCGGTCGGCGCGGACCGGATAAAACTCGACGACACGGTCCTGAAGTACCCGTTCCGCACGGGCGACGAGCTGCTGCGCCTGGCGAAGGAGACCGGTCTGTCGATCTCCTCGCTGATGCTGGAGAACGAGCACTCCTGGCGCACGGAGGACGAGATCCGGGCGGGCCTGCTGGAGATCTGGCAGGTGATGCAGCGCTGCGTGTCCCGGGGCATGTCCCGGGAGGGCATCCTGCCCGGCGGCCTGCGGGTGCGTCGCCGCGCCGCCGTGACGGCCCGTCAACTGCGGGCGGAGGGCGACCCGTTGGCCCACTCGATGGAGTGGATCACGCTGTACGCGATGGCGGTGAACGAGGAGAACGCGGCCGGCGGCAGGGTGGTCACCGCCCCCACGAACGGCGCGGCCGGCATCATCCCGGCGGTCCTGCACTACTACATGAACTTCGTGCCCGGCGCCGACGAGGACGGAGTCGTCCGCTTCCTCCTCGCGGCCGGCGCCATCGGCATGCTCTTCAAGGAGAACGCCTCCATCTCCGGCGCCGAGGTCGGCTGCCAGGGCGAGGTCGGCTCCGCCTGCTCCATGGCCGCCGGCGCCCTCGCCGAAGTCCTCGGCGGCTCCCCCGAACAGGTCGAGAACGCCGCCGAGATCGGCATGGAACACAACCTCGGCCTCACCTGCGACCCGGTCGGCGGCCTCGTCCAGATCCCCTGCATCGAACGCAACGGCATGGCCGCGGTGAAGGCGGTCACGGCCGCCCGTATGGCGATGCGCGGCGACGGCCAGCACAAGGTGTCCCTGGACAAGGTCATCAAGACGATGAAGGAGACCGGCGCCGACATGAGCGTCAAGTACAAGGAGACGGCCCGGGGCGGGCTGGCGGTCAACATCATCGAGTGCTGAGGAAATAGCCCCCCTCCTCCGCCCGTAGCCGCAACGGCGGCCTCGACGTTGCGGGCCGGATCGGGACAAGGCCGTCGAACCGCCCAACTGCCGTCCGAGGCAAGGGCGTTCCCTCGCGTCGATGTGCGCTACATCTCATCCGCGAGCTGTTATGGCGGCCGGGTGGCCGGTGTCTTCAGGACGACGGCTCCGAGGAGGATGAATGGCTGAGATCACGGCGTCCGAGAGTCAAACCGATTCCCGGCAGGCTCTGGTGGCACGCATCGAGAGCCGCGAGGCCGATATCGGCGCCTACCTTCAACACGCCCGGCGCCGGCGCGACCGGCTCTCGCTCATGAGCATCATCGCCGGCGCGGTGGTGTCGCTGTCCACCGCGGGTCCTGCTCTGGGCGGGCAGGACTTCGCCGGGACGGTGGGTGACGCCCTGTCCTTCGGCAGCAGCTCGCTCGTCTGGCAACTGCTGTGTGTGGCAGCGCTCATCGCCTCGGTGGTCGGCACCATCACCGCCGGGCTGCAACGCTCGGACGACATGGCCGACAAGCTGTCGAGCGCGGAAGCATGCCGAACGGAACTCGACTCGCTCGCCACGGCGGTCGCCTTCCAGGACATGCCCCTCGACGAAGCCGCCGAGAAATACCGGCGGGTCACCGCCAAGCTCTCCTTCGTGCCGGAGCTCTGACTGAACGTGGCGAAATGCGACTCGGAGAAAAAATGCTGAACAAATCCAGGAAGTTCCGGCTGGCTGCCGTGGCAATCGTGGCTGCCTCTGCCGCGGTTTCCGGAATGGCGACGCCGGCTCTGGCCAGTGGCTCTGCGGCCGAGGCCGACGGCCCTTCGGTCAGTGCCGGCCCCTATCCCGGTGAACCACGCGAGTGGAATCCGGTGACCTACTCGGGCGGGCAGATCCGCAGCCAGTCCACCATCGGCGAAGCGCGCGACAACCGCGGCAACATCATGCACGCGTGGCGTGGCGCGGACAACGACTTCATATGGATCTCGTTGAACAACGGCGGCGCGTACCAGCTGCCCATCTCACCGGGGTCCCCCAACGCGCAGACCTACGCTCCCCCGACGGTGATCTGGACCGACGACGGCAACCGCGGCAACTTCCGGATCTTCCACACCGGCCGGGACGGCGACGTCTGGCAGCACCGCGTCCAGCTCAACGCGAGCTACCAGCTGCCCGCCGCGCTGCCCTACGGGGCCAAGATTCCCCGGGACACGCGGACCCACAACTACCTGCCCGTGGCCGCGACCGCGCTGCCCGGCAACTCCTTCATGCTCGCGTGGAACAGCCAGTCCAACGACGACGTCTGGGCGATGTACTACGACGCCGCCGCGACGACCTTCCAGGATCCCCGGCTGGTTCCGGGTGCACTGAGCTACGACGCGCCGTCACTGGCCGCTCAGATCGACGACGGCGACGACGCCGCTCCCTGGAACCAGATCGCCCTCGCCTTCAGGGGGATCGACGGCAACATCTATATGACGCGGCAGACGTACGGGGCTTCGAACTGGACACAGCCGCGGGGACTTCCGGGCGCGAATTCTCCGTATGCGCCGTCCATCGCGCTCTCCGGCAGCGGCTATGGCGCGATCGCCATCACGAAGCACAACGACAACAGTGTGGGAAGCTGGCGGATCGACCGCAACGGAAACTACAGCGAGTTCAGCGAATCCGCTGCCACCGGTTTCTCGTCCGGTAAATCCCCGCTGGCGGTCGTAGCCGGAAACGACCTCTACTACGTCATCTCCGGAAGGTCCCTGGGCGCCAACGGGGCGTGGACGGACGGGGTCTCGTGGAAGCGGGCCACCAACTTCGGTTCCCTGCCCAAGCCGCCCACACCGAAGCAGTAGAACCGGCCGCAGGTTCTGAACCCAGGACCTGTGGACATGCCTGCGCATGCTTCTGGAAGGGGCGCCCCGCGGCTGCGGGGCGCCCCTTTCGCGCGCGTCACTTGCTCAGGTAGGCCCAGAACTCGTCGAACGAGAGAACCTTGTCCCCATTGAGGTCACGGCTCTTGATGAGGACCTCGGCGACCGCCTCGGTGACGTTCCAGTCACCCTCCTGAGCGAGGGCGGTCTTGAACTCGGCCGCGGTGATGAATCCGTCACCGTCCGTGTCGATCCGCTGGAACTGCTTGCGCGCTTCTTCGATGTCGGCCACCGATCCGCCCCTTTTTCTTTTTCTTGTCCTGCTGTCGTACTGACGCAGGTCAGATTATCCGGCCGTGCGAGCGGCGAGTGCGGCGACCGCCCACGCGAACTCCTCCTGGTAGGCGGCCTGCGGGCCGAGCCCCTGCACGACGGCCGACAACTCCCGGTAGCGCGCCACCTGTACGTTCGTCGCGGCGGAAAGCTTCTCCAGTACGGCGGCGGGGTCGGCCTCGCCGATCAGGCCCCGCAGCAGCTCCGCCGCCTCCGGTGCGTCGGGGGCGAGCCCGCGGCCCAGGGCGTCGCCGGCAAGCCCCACCAGCCGGCTCATGAACCACAGGGACGTGCCGGCCGGCGCCTCGGGCCCCCGGTCCGCCGCGTTGAACTCCACCGCCTGCCGCATCCGCGCCCGGAACGCCGGGTCCTGGATCAGCTCGGCCAGCTCCACCCAGGCGTCCACCTGCTCGGCGGTCGGGTCGTCCGGCAGGTCCACCGCCGCGAACCGCAGCCGGGTGCGGATGTCGGGGTCGGCGGTGTCGAATCCGTCGAAGATCTCCGCCATGAAGTCGTCGACGATCCGCGACCGCTCGGCGGCCGACAGTCGGGCCAGTCTGTTCATCAAGGTCGTCTCCTGTGCGCTCGCTCCGCGTCGGGCCACGGACGACAGCACCGCACGGGTCACCCGCAGCGCCCTGATCTGCGCGTCCAGCGCGCTCACATGCGCCGCCGCGACCTCCGCGACCGTCCGTTCCCCGGCCAGCACCCGGCGCACGTCGGCCAGGCCGAGGCCCAGTTCGCGCAGGGTGCGGATCAGCTCCAGCCGGGCGGCGGACTCTGCGCCGTAGAGGCGGTAGCCGCCGGCCGACCGGGTCACGGGGGTCAGGACATCCTCGTCGGACCAGTAACGGATGGTGCGCACGGGCAGTCCGGTGGCACGGGCCAGTTCGCCGATGGTGAGCAGTCCGGTGCCGTCGTCGATCATGTTTGGAAGTCTGGGCCTTCCAGCGGGTGGAGACTCAAGCGGCGCAGAGACGCTCTTCGCGAGCCCCTACCGGAAGATGCCGGTGTGGCCGAGGGAGTAGCGGCCGGGCTGGGGGTAGACGGCGAGGCCGTGCGGGCCGCTGCCGACCTTGATGCGGGCGAGCTGGCGGCCGGTGGCGGTGTCGAGGGCGTACACCTCGGAGTTGTACCGCCCGGACAGCCACAAGACCTTGCCGTCCGCGGAGACGCCGCCCATGTCGGGGCTGCCGCCCTCCGGGAGCCGCCACTTCTTGGTGAGCCGGTTCGCGCGGAAGTCGAAGACGGAGACGCTGCCCTCGCCGCGGTTGGAGATGTACATCTCGCGGGAGTCGCGGCCGATGTACAGCCCGTGGGCGCCCTTGCCGGTGTGCAGGAACTCCGGCTCGCCGAAGGTGTCGCCGTCGACGATCCACACCCCGTGGGCCATCATGTCCGCGATGTAGAACCGCTTCCCGTCGGGCGAGACCTTCACGTCCTGCGGCATGGCGCCCTTGAAGGGCAGCCGCTGCTGTCCGACGACCTTCATCTGCTCGGTGTCGACCTTCAGCAGTTCGCCGCTGAACTCGCAGGACACGATGAAGTACCTGCCGTCGAGAGAGAAGTCGGCGTGGTTGACGCCGTAGCAGGTGACCGGTTCGGTCTTGATCCGCTTCATGGTGTGCGGGTCGCGGAAGACGAGCTCGCGGTCGAGGGAGGCCATGACGATCGCGTACTTGCCGTTGGGCGTGAAGTAGAGGTTGTACGGGTCGTGCACTTCGAGGGACCGGCCCGCCTTGCCGGTCTTCGGGTCGATGGGGGTGAGGGTGTGGCCGCGGTTGTTGTTGACCCACAGGGTCTTCAAGTCCCAGGAGGGGACGACGTGTTGGGGCTGGCGGCCGACGTGGACGGTCTCGATCACCCGGTACGTCTTCGGGTCGATGACGGAGACGGTGTCGGACTCGGTGTTGGGGACGTACACCCGGGACGGGAAGTCCTTGACGACCGGGGAGAGCTTGTTCGGGCGGTCGGCGGCGTAGACGTCCTTCGGATCCAGCACCGGCGGCATGCCGGGCAGTCCGTCGACGAGCGGTTTCACCGGCTTCTTCACGGGCGCCGGGGCCGCCGCCCGGGTGGCCTCGGCCGCGCCGTCCTCTCCGTCGGTGCCGCAGGCGGCGAGGACGGCGAGGGCGACGACGGCCGGCAGGGCGCGTTTCACGAGGTTTCGGTGCATCAGCCGATCAGCTCCGTGGTGGTGACCGCGTGCAGTCCGCGGCGGGCGAGTTCGTCCAGGACGGCCGGAAGCGCGGCGACCGTGTCCGCGTACCCGAAGTGCAGGCTCACGACGGACCCGCCCCGGACCTGGCCGAGGATGGTGCGGGCGACGGCGGGAGCGCCGGGCGAGGTGAAGTCGAGGGAGTCGACGTCGTAGGAGAGGACGTGCGGGTAGCCGGCGCGGCGGGCCAGCGTCTCCACGAGCGGCGAGGCGCGCAGGGCCCGGGAGGGGCGGAACCAGGTGCCGATGGACCCGGTGAGCCTGCGCAGCCGCTCGGCGCACCCGGCGATCTCGGCCGCCGCGTCCGTCTCCGACAGGGCGTTGACGTCCAGGTGCCGCTGGGTGTGGTTGCCGAGGTCGTGACCGCCGTCCAGGATCCGGCGGGCGAGCTCGGGGTGCTCGTCGAGCCAGCTCCCGACCGCCAGGACGGTGACCCGGGCCCCGTGCCGCTCGGCTTCACCGAGCAGCGCCCGGGCCACGGCGGGTTCGCCCTGTCCATGGAAGGTGAGCGCCACCCGGGGCCGGTCCCGGGGCCCGTGGCTGATCTGGACGGGCTGCCGGGGGAAGGCCCGGGGCCCGGGGGCCACGTCGGCGGAGGAGGCCGTGCTCGTGGGGGCGCGGGGCGCGACGGCACCCGGGGAACTCCCGGAGGGCGAGCACGCGGCTGCACACGCGCCCCCGGCGACGAGCCCGGCGCCCGCCCGCAGCAGGTAACGACGGTCGGAGGTGGTCACGCGCACCATTTAAGGTGCGAAATGTCGCAATCCCGACGATTGACCCACCCTTTGAGCCCGTCCGGCGTTTGAGGACGAGGCCGTCAGGCCGAAGCGGGGGTCTGGGGGCGGCAGCCTCCAGGGACGCCGACACCAGCGCCGGATGCCCGAGAAGCGCCCCCGACCGACCCCGCGGCAGCGCCTAACGGTCGGCGACCCTCATCTCGAACCAGGTCGTCTTGCCGCGGGGCAGCAGGTCCACGCCCCAGCGGTCGGCGAGTTTGTCGACCAGGAACAGGCCGCGGCCGCTGATGTCCAGTTCCTGGACCGGCATCAGACAGGGCAGGCCGCGGGAGGGGTCGCGGACCTCGACGCGGATCCAGCCGCGGCGGCGGCGCATCCGGAGACCGAAGACGCGGGCGCCGGTGTGCCGTACGGCGTTGCCGACGAGTTCGGAGACGAGCAGGACCGCGTCCTCGGTCATCTTGGGGGTCAGTCCCCACTGTCTGAGGACGACGACCTGGGCCAGCCGGCGGGCCGTCGCCGCGGACTCGGGGCGGGACGGCAGCGGAACCTCGCCCTCCGTCGGGTTGCCGAACAACTCCAGCGCCTTGAGCGCCCGTTCGTCCTCGACCGCAGGCGACCAGCGCGCCGCGGTCGCACGGCTCGGTCCCCGCGGCTGTTCGTTGCCCTCCAGCCCCGCCATGCCCCCATCATGGCCGCCCAGCACGGCCTCCGGGGCCGTTCCGACGGAATACGCCCCCCGGAATCAACCGTTCCGGTTGATGCGACCGGCATATGCCATTGGCAGCACAAAGCCTGACAAACCCGTGTCGACCTGCAGCAACGGCCTACCCGACGGCAATCGTCCGGCTCCCTCGACAAGGCACGCTTAAGACTGTCTTAAGGTTTCGACAAACCGCCCCATCGAGGGACCAGGGTGGGACCCGGGTGAGACACCCCGTCAATTGCAAGTGATTGCGGGGAGTTGGAAGGAGACGTCACTCACAGGACACAGCAGGCGCGGACTCAGCGGAACTTGGCCTTGCCCGGCCCTTCCTCGACGAAACTGCGCATGCCGATCTCGCGGTCGGCGGTCGCGAACAGGCCCGCGAACCAGTTGCGTTCGACCGCCAGGCCGGTGTCCAGATCCGTCTCCAGGCCGGTGTCGATCGACTCCTTCGCGGCGCGCAGCGCGATCGCCGGGCCCTGCGCCAGCTTCGCCGCCCAGGCGTGCGCCTCGGTGTAGACGTCGGCGGCCGGGACGACCCGGTCCACCAGGCCCAGGGTCAGCGCCTCGTCGGCCTTCACCATCCGGCCCGTGAAGATGAGGTCCTTGGCCTTGGAGGGGCCGATCAGCCGGGCCAGCCGCTGGGTACCGCCGGCGCCGGGGATCAGCCCGAGCAGGATCTCGGGCTGGCCCAGCTTGGCGTTGTCCCCGGCGATGCGGAAGTCCGCGCACAGCGCGAGCTCGCAGCCGCCGCCCAGCGCGTACCCGGTGACGGCCGCGACGACCGGCTTGGGGATCCGGGCCACGGCCGTGAAGGAGTCCTGGAGGGCGCGGGCGCGCAGGACCATCGCGGTGTGGTCCATGTCCTGCATCTCCTTGATGTCCGCGCCCGCCGCGAACGCCTTCTCGCCGCCGTACACGACGACCGCGCGGACGTCGTCGCGCCGGGTCGCCTCCTCGGCGAGCTCCTTGAGACGGTCCTGCGTGGCGATGTCCAGCGCGTTCATGGGCGGGCGGTCGAGTCGGAGCGTGCCGACGCCTTCGGCGACTTCGAGATTCACGGTCATGCCAGCAGGTTAACGGGGACTAACGACGACGGGCCCGGTGCTGTGTGTCACAGCGCCGGGCCCGTCGTCAGGAGACGGGGACCGCTACTTCTTCCACTCCGCCCAGGGGATGTTCCAGCCGTTGAGGCCGTTGGCCGGGTCGACCGTCGGGTCGGTGGAGTTCTTCACGGTCACGACGTCGCCGACCATCGAGTGGTTGAAGAACCACGCGGCGGCGATGGAGCTGTCGTAGCCGCCGCGCACGTCCCGCAGGCCGATGCAGCCGTGGCTGGCGTTGTAGTTGCCGAAGGCGTCGCCGCCCCAGTAGTTGCCGTGCACGAAGGTGCCGGAGTTGGTCAGCCGCATGGCGTGCGGGACGTCCTTGATGTCGTACTCGCCGTCGTAGCCGACCGTGTCGCCGTTCATCCGGGTCACGGTGAACTTCTCGCTGATGACCATCTGGCCGTTCCAGGTCGCGTAGCCGGGCTTGCCGGTGGTGACCGGGATGGTCTTGACGACCTTGCCCTCCTGCATGACCTTCATCGTGTGCTTCTTGGCGTCCACCACGGTCACCTGGTCGCGGCCGATGGTGAAGGACATGGTCTTGGTCTGCTCGCCGTAGACGCCCTTGCGGCCCTCGACGCCGTCGAGGTTCAGCGAGACCGTCACCTTGGTGCCGGCCTTCCAGTACTTCTCGGGACGGAAGTCCAGGCGGTCGTTGCCGAACCAGTGGCCCTCGACCTCGACGGCCGGCACGGTCGTGACGGTGATGGCCTTCTCGACGTCGGCCGGCTCGGTGATGCCACGCGTGAAGTTCACCGAGAACGGCATGCCGACGCCGACGGTGGACCCGTCCTCGGGCGTGAAGTTGCCGATGAAGGTGTTCTTCGGGCTCAGCGTGGTGAAGGTCGAGTCCTCGGCGGCCGTGCGGCCCGCGGAGTCCTTGGCGACCGCGTGCACCTGGTACGCGGTGGACGCGGCCAGGTGCGTGGCGGGCGTCCAGCCGGCGCCGTCGGCCGAGATCGCGCCCTCGATCTTCTTGCCCTTGGCGTCCTTGACGGTGACCTCGGTCAGCTTGCCCTTCGCCGCGCTGACCTTCAGGACGCCGCTGGTGTCCACGTCCTTCGCGCCGGTCTTCGGGGCGATGGTGACGACCGCCTCCGACTGCTTGCTCTCGGCGGCGGCGGTGGCGCCCTTGCCGCCGTCGTCCTTCGCGGTGGACCCGGAGTCCGAGTCCCCGCCTCCGCCGCACGCCGTGACGGCCAGCAGCAGCCCTCCGACGATCACCGCCAACCGCTTGTCACGGCCGCGCGAGCGCCCCCCAACCGACGCCCCCGATATCGGTCGCACGTTCAAAGTCCTTCTCCCCACTCCCCCAGGCCCTCCCCGGGCCCGCAGCGACGCGTCACCCGCGTTCGCCGCATATTAACCACATGGTCAGCGGCCCCGACGGGTCAAGATTGTCACCGTTCGGTCCCAAGTAGGACCGTGATTCCGGGGTGAAGGTTGCATGGGGGGCGGGGTCAGTTCACGGCGTGACTGCACTGCGTCAGTTCACGGCGTCAGTTCACGGCGTCAGTTCACGGCGCTTCCGGCGAGCCACTCCTGCCAGCTCATGTTCCAGCCGCCGAGCCCGTTGTCGGGGGCGACCACCTTGTCCTTGCTGTGGACGACCTCGACGACGTCCCCGACGAGACTGCGGTCGAAGAACCACCCCGCGGGGGTGTCCGCCCCACCCCCCTTGACGTCGCGCAGGCCGACGCAGCCGTGGCTGACGTTGGCCTTGCCGAAGACGTCCTCCGCCCAGTAGTTGCCGTGCAGGAAGGTGCCGGAGCTGGTCAGGCGCATGGCGTGCGGGACGTCCGGGATGTCGTACTCGCCCTTGCCGTCGGCCTTCTTGAAGCCGACGGTGGCGCCGTTCATCCGGGTCAGCTCCAGCATCTCGGTCACCACCATCTTGCCGTTGTAGGTGGTGTTCTTCGGCGCCCCGGCCGTGATCGGCACGGTGGCCAGCAGTTCGCCGTCGCGGCGCACCTGCATGGTGTGCTTCGCCGCGTCCACCAGGGACGTCTGGCTGCGGCCGACGGTGAACGAGAACGACTTCTGCTGCAGCCCGTAGACGCCGGGCGCCCCTTCGACGTCCCGCAGCCCGAGCGCGACGGTGACCCGGGTGCCGGGCTCCCAGTACTCCTCGGGGCGGAAGTCGAGCCGGGTGCTGCCGAACCAGTGGGGCCGGATGTCCGCCGCCGGTTCGGCCGTGACCTCGACGGCGCGTTCGACGGCCGCGCGGTCCTCGATCTCCTGGTTGAACTCCAGCGAGACGATCATCCCGGTGCCGACGGTGGACCGGTTCTCGGGGGTGACGTAGCCGATGAAGCGCTCCTTGGGGACGTAGGTGGTGAACGTGGTGTGCCGGGCCGAGCGGTTGCCCGCGCCGTCCAGCGCCACGACGTCCACGGTGTAGCGGGCGGCGAGCCCGAGCCGGTCGTCGTCCGGCTGCCAGCTCAGCCCGTCCGCGGCGATCCGGCCCGGGACGACGGCCTCCTGGGCGTCCTGCGAGCGGACGACCTTCACCGACTCCAGCCGCCCGTCGGGCACCCGCACCCGCAACTCCTCCCCGGGTCGCACGCCCTTGGCGCCGTCCGCCGGGGCGACCCGGATGACGTCCTCGGGGGCCGGGGGTTTGGCGACCATCCGGTCGAGCCCGCTCGGGCTGTCGCCGCCGGTGCAGCCCGCGACCCCAGCCAGTAGTCCTGCCCATGTCATTACGGCGGCCAGTGCGACCCCCGCGCGCCCTGCGCGCCCTTGTACGTGCCTCACGGCGTACCCAACGATCGGGCACGCTCCGGGGAAACGTGAGTGCGAGGTCCGCTCTGGGCAGAAAAGGGGGGAGGACGACGTGACGAGGGGCCTCGGCGGGACACCGTGCGCTCTTTCCCCACGTCGTTCCATGAGCCGCGGGAGGCGAGCCGGTGTCCAGCGCAGCCGAGCAGGAGGCGGTGGCGGCAGCACGCGCCACGCCGGACATCGTCGTGAACGGTGCGCCGCGCAAGGTGCCGGGACCGCTGGTGCGGCCGGGCGCGTCCACGCCGTTGGGGGCCCGGTTCCGGGTCGGCCCGGACGGCGTCGCGGGCACCAACTTCGCGCTGTGGGCGGGCGGGGCGGAGTCCGTCGAGCTGTGCCTGTTCGACGAGGCCGGGCGCGAGACCCGGGGCCGGCTGACCGAGCTGACCCACGAGATCTGGCACGGCTTCGTGCCCGGGGTCATGCCGGGCCAGCGCTACGGCTACCGCGTGCACGGCCGCTGGGACCCGTGGACCGGGGGCCGCTGGAACCCGGCGAAGCTGCTCCTGGACCCCTACGCCCGCGCGGTCGACGGCGAGTTCACCCTGCCCCCGGAGGTGTACGGGCATGTCCGCGACTGGCCCCAGCAGCAGGTCGCCGACACCGTCCGCGACGAACGCGACTCCGCGCCGTACGTCCCCAAGGGCATCGTCGTGCACGATGACGACGACTGGGCCGACGACCGTCGGCCGAAGACCCCGTGGGCGGACTCGGTCATCTACGAGCTGCACGTCCGCGGCTTCACCCGGCTGCACCCCGGGATCCCGGAGGAACTGCGCGGCACGTACGCCGGTCTGGCGCACCCGGCGGCGATAGAGCACCTGGTGAAGCTGGGCGTTACGGCGGTGGAACTGCTGCCCGTCCACCAGTTCGCGCACGAGGACCATCTGCTGCGCCGCGGGCTGAAGAACTACTGGGGCTACAACTCGATCGGCTACTTCGCCCCGCACGCCGCGTACGCCGCCGCCGGAACGACGGGCCGGCAGGTCGGCGAGTTCAAGCGGATGGTCCGCGCGCTGCACGCGGCCGGCATCGAGGTCGTCCTGGACGTCGTCTACAACCACACGGCGGAGGCGGGCGAGCTCGGCCCGACCCTCTCCCTGAAGGGCATCGACAACCGCGGCTACTACCGCCTCCAGTCCGACGCCCGCCGCTACGCGGACTACACCGGCTGCGGGAACACCCTGCACGTGGTCCAGCCGCATGTGCTGCGCCTGATCACCGACTCGCTGCGCTACTGGGTGACGGAGATGGGCGTCGACGGCTTCCGCTTCGACCTGGCGGCGGCCCTGGCCCGCTCCATGCACGACGTCGACATGCTCTCCCCGTTCCTGGCGGTGATCGCGCAGGACCCGGTGCTGCGCCGGGTGAAGCTGATCGCGGAGCCGTGGGACGTGGGCTCGGGCGGCTACCAGGTGGGCGCCTTCCCACCCTTGTGGACGGAGTGGAACGACCGCTACCGCGACACGGTCCGCGACTTCTGGCGGCACGCGCTGCCGGACGTCCGGGAGATGGGCTACCGCCTGTCGGGCTCCAGCGACCTGTACGCGTGGGGCGGACGACGGCCGTACGCGTCCGTCAACTTCGTCACCGCGCACGACGGTTTCACCCTGCGCGACCTGGTGTCCTACGAGCGCAAGCACAACGAGGCCAACGGCGAGGGCAACCGGGACGGCACGAACGACAACCGGTCCTGGAACGGCGGGGCCGAGGGCCACACGTCCGACGAACGCGTCCTGGCGCTGCGGCGCCGCCAGTTGCGCAACCTGCTGACGACCCTGCTGCTGTCGACGGGCGTGCCGATGCTGGTCGCGGGCGACGAACTCGGCCGCACGCAGGGCGGCAACAACAACGCCTACTGCCAGGACAACGAGATCAGCTGGGTGGACTGGGGGCTGCTGGAGGACCCGGGCTGGCGGGCCCTGTACGAGCTCACCGCCCGGCTGATCGCGCTGCGCCACCGGCACCCGGTGCTGCGCCGCCGTGCGTTCTTCTCCGGCCGGGCGCACTCGGCGGACGGGCTGCGGGACCTGGCCTGGTTCACCCCGCGCGGCGCGGAGATGACGGAGGGCGACTGGTACGCGCCCGCGGCGACGCTGGGGATGTACCTGTCCGGGCGGGACATCCCCGGCCGGGACGAGCGGGGCGCGCCGATCACCGACGACAGCTTCCTCGCGGTGCTGCACGCGGGGGACGCCCCGGTGGACTTCGTCCTGCCGGGGCCGCCGTGGGCGGAGCGCTACGAGGTGGTCGTGGACACGTCGAAGGAGGACCAGGGGGAGGCGCCGGGGGTGACGCACCCGGCGGGGGCGGCGGTGCGGGTGCCGGAGCGGGCGGTGCTGTTGCTGCGGGTGGTGGGCTGACGGGCCCGGGCCCGGATACCGTGCTCAGGGCCGGTCCCGGCCCAGGATCCCCCGTTCGTACGCCCTCGCCACCGCCGCCGCGCGGTCGTTGACCGACAGCTTGGCGTAGAGGTGGGTGAGGTGGGTCTTCACCGTCGCCTCGCTGATGAAGAGTTCGCGGGCGATCTCGCGGTTGGACGTGCCCCGGGCGACCAGCGCCAGCACCTCCCGCTCGCGGGCGGACAGCGGCTCGTCGCCGCCCGGGGCGCGGACCGCGGAGACCAGCCGGGAGGCGACCGCCGGGGAGAGGACCGTACGGCCCTGCGCGGCGGCCCGCACCGCCGCGAAGAGCTCCTCGCGCGGCGCGTCCTTGAGCAGATAGCCGGTCGCGCCCGCCTCTATCGCCGGGATGGTGTCGGAGTCGGTGTCGTACGTGGTCAGCACGAGGACCTTCGCGCGTGACCGGCGGCGGGTGAGTGCGGCGATGGCGGCGACCCCGCCGCCGCCCGGCATGCGCAGGTCCATGAGGATCACGTCGGGGTCGAGTGCGGCGGCCCGGGTCAGGGCCTCCTCGCCGCTCGCCGCCTCGCCGAGGACCGTGAAGCCGGGCGCGGAGTCGAACATGCCGCGCAGACCGTCCCGTACGACGGGATGGTCGTCCACGATCAGGAGGCTGATCCCCGGGTCATCGCTCATCGCGCACCAACGGTACGCGAGCCGACAGGGCCGTGCCGTGGCCCGGTTCCGACTCGACGGCGAGCGAGCCGGCGACGCGTTCGGCGCGGGCGCGCATGCCGTCGAGGCCGAACCCCGCGGAGCGGGTGCGCACGGGGAGCGCGAGGGGGTCGAAGCCGCGGCCGTCGTCGCGGATGTCGAGGATCACCTCGTCGCCCAGGTAGGAGAGGGTGACGCCGACGCGGTCGGCGTGGGCGTGCCGGGCGGCGTTGGGCAGGGCCTCCTGGACGATCCTCAGGAGGGTCGCCGAGACCTCCTCGTGGAGCTGTTCGGCGGTGCCGGTGACGGTGAACCCGGCGCGCACGCCGGTCCGGTCGCCCCATTCGGCGACCGTCTTCTTCAGGGCCTCGGGCAGTCCGTCGCTCTCCAGCGCCACCGGGGCCAGGTTGTGCACCGAGCGGCGGGCCTCGCCGAGGCTGTGCCGGGCCAGGTCCAGGGCGCGGCCCACGTGCTCGCGCGCCCCGGCGGGGTCGGGGGAGTTCGCGACGACCTGGAGCTGGGCGATGATGCCGGTCAGGCCCTGGGCGAGGGTGTCGTGGATCTCGGCGGCGAGGCGCCGGCGTTCGTCGGCGACGCCCGCTTCCCGTGCCTGGACGAGGAGTTGGGCGTGCAGGGCGGCGTTCTCCGCCAGCGCCTGCTGCAAGGCCGCGTTGGTGCGTTCGAGTTCGGCGATGGTCCCGGCGCGGGCGCGGGAGCGTTCCTCCTCCTGGTGAGTGAGGTTCCCCACGACGATCCACAGCACGTTGTTGACGACGAGGAGCCCGGCGAAGACCGCCCACTGGGTGCCGCCGTGGATCGGCAGCCCGCCGGCCTGCGCCCCCGCCACGGGGATCGACGTGGCGACGAGCGCGAGCCGCTGCCGGATGCGGCCGGGGACGATCTCGTCGGCGTCGAAGTAGCCGGTGGCCGCGTAGAACGCGAAGAACGGGTTCAGCCAGGTGAGCGCGAAGGCCAGCGCCCATCGCACGACGTAGTACGCGACGCCGACGGCGGACGGCTCCCGGGGCCGCCCGTGGCGGCCCCAGAGCAGCTGGAGCGCGAGCGCCGCGAGGACCAGCCCGCCGACCGCCCACCGCTCGGCCGCGCCGGGCGTCAGGGCGGCGGTGGCGCAGGCGAACAGGACCGCGAAGCCGAGCAGCACGTACGGCCCCCAGCGGTTGGCCTGCGCCCATCGCTGTTCGAGCCGGCCGTCCGCCTCTGTCATCCCTCCAGTCTGCATCGTGCGGCTCCGCCTACTCCCAGCGGAACCAGCGGGCCGCCGCGCCGGTCAGCAGCAGGAACCAGATCGCCAGCACGCCGAGGTGGCTCCAGCCCGGCCAGTGCCCGGCCGCCGCCTGGTCGAGGGCCTGCGCGGCCGCCCCGAAGGGGGTGCAGCCGACGATCCGGGCGAGGACGTCCGGCATGGCCTGCACCGGCAGCCACAGGCCCGCGCAGAACATCGACGGGAAGAACACGGCAGAGCCGACCGCGCCGGCGATCTTCGTCGTGCGGGACACGACCGACACCACCGATCCGAGAGCGAGCGCGACCGCGACGGCAAGCAGCAGGGCGAGGGCGTAGCCGGCCGCCGGAGAGCTGTGCGAACCGGGTGGAGAGCACCGGGGTCAGACCGAGGCGCTCGGCGAGGGGGGCCGGGTCGAGCGGGCTCGGGTGGAAGGAGGCGTACAGGTCGAGCGCCTCGCGGACGGTGAGCTTCGGCTGGAGCTCGCTCTGCTGGAGCTGTACGCCGAGGACACGGGCCACGCGCGCGTGGTCGGCTACCGGGTCGAGGCCGGTGACCCGGACCCGGCCCGCGTCGGGCGCCCGCAGGCCCTCGACGCACTCGACGGTGGTCGTCTTGCCGGCGCCGTTCGGGCCGAGGATCCCGAAGATCTCGCCCTCCTCGACGGTGAAGGAGACGCCGTCGACGACCGCACGGCCGTCGTAGGACTTGTGCAGGTCGGTGACTTCGATGACGGGCATGGCCCCAGCGTTTCGTCCGGCGCGAGGGCCGCGCATCGGCCGGCTCGCTCGAACGGGCATCCGCCGATCGGTTGACACTGCGCTGCACCCGATCGCGTCCGCCCCCGGAAATCTGCCGAAAAACGCAGGTCGTAGGACCAACGCCGGATCGTTGTCGGGCCGAAACTCGGTGGGCGATGTCAGTGCCGATCCGTAGGCTCGCCCGTGATGCCGACGACACGTGAGAACACCGAGGACCGGTCCGCGGTGCGGACCCTGCTGCGGCTGTGGCCGTACGTACGCCCGGCGCGGGCCAGGCTGTTCGCGGCCGCCTTCGTCGCGGTCCTCGCCTCCTGTACGGGTCTGGTGATCCCGCTCGTCCTGAAGTGGATGGTGGACGGGCCGGTCGCCGACCGGGACCGCGCCGGGGTGTGGCTGGGCGCCCTGTGCCTGCTGCTGCTCGGGTGCGCCGAGGCCCTGCTGTTCGGGGCGAGACGCTGGCTGGTCGCGCGCCCGCTGTCGCATGTCGAGGCGGAGATGCGGGCCGCTCTGTACCGACGGCTGCAGCGGCTGCCGGTGGCGTTCCACGACCGCTGGCCGTCGGGTCAGCTGCTGTCCCGGGCGACCGCGGATCTGGGCCTGGTGCGTATGTTCCTCGCCTTCCCGCTGACGTTCCTGCTGGTCAACAGCGTGACCATCGTCCTCGGTGTGATCATCATGCTGCTCCAGGACTGGACGCTCGGCCTGGTGATCCTGGGGCCCGCGATCCCGGTCATGGTGATGTGCATGGTCTTCGAGCAGCGGTACGCGGTCGTGGCGCGGCGCGCGCAGGACCAGGTCGGCGATCTGACGACGGTCGTCGAGGAGAGCGTTCTCGGGATCCGCATCATCAAGGGCTTCGGCCGGCACCGCAGCCAGGCGCGGGCCTTCCGGGAGATCTCGGGGACCCTGCGCGGCACGGAGCTGGGCAAGGCGCGCCTGCTCGCCACCATCTGGGCGGTGATCGTGACGCTGCCGGAGCTCGCGATCGGGGCGGCGCTGGTGCTGGGCTCGGTGCAGGTCGCGGACGGGGAGCTGTCGGCGGGCACGCTGGTCGCCTTCCTGTCGACGGCGCTCGCGCTGCGCTGGCCGGTGGACTCGATCGGCTTCCTGCTCGCGATGAGCCAGGAGGCGGCCACCGCGACCGAGCGCTACTTCGAGGTGATGGACGAGGAGCCCGAACAGGAAGCAGCGGAGAAGGGAGCAGCGGAGAAGGACAGCGTTGTCGGGGCGGACGCGACGGCCGACGCCGGACTCCGGTTCGACGGCGTGGTCTTCCGCTACCCGGACGCCGATCCCACCTCCCCGCCCACCCTGGACCGCGTCGACCTGCACATCCGGCCGGGTGAGTCGATGGCCCTGGTCGGGGCCACCGGCAGCGGGAAGACGACGCTGACCGCGCTCGTCCCCCGGCTGCACGAGGTGACCTCGGGCCGGATCACGCTCGACGGCGCGGACGTCACCGCGATGTCCCGCTCCGAGCTGCGCTCCAAGGTCGCCGTCGCCTTCGAGGAGCCCACCCTGTTCTCGGCGAGCGTCGGGGAGAACGTGCTGATGGGCACGGACGCGGAGGGCGCCGGCCAGGGCGAGCTGGAACGGGCCCTCGCCGTCGCCCAGGCCGACTTCGTGCACGCCCTGCCGCAGGGCGCCGACACCCAGGTCGGCGAGCAGGGGCTCAGCCTCTCCGGCGGCCAGCGGCAGCGCCTCGCACTGGCCAGAGCCGTGGTCGGACGGCCCCGGTTCCTCGTCCTCGACGACCCGCTGTCCGCCCTGGACGTGCACACCGAGGCCGCCGTGGAGGCCGCGCTGCGCCGGGTCCTCGCCGACACGACCGCGCTGATCGTCGCCCACCGCCCCTCCACCGTGCTGCTCGCCGACCGGGTGGCGCTGCTGTCCGGCGGCCGGATCACCGCCGTGGGCACCCATCAGGAACTGCTGCGCGGCAACCCCGAGTACGCCCACCTCATGTCCGGAACCGGCCGCCAGGAGGACGACCGATGACCACCACCCCCACCACCTCCTCCCCCACCGACGATCCGACCGGCGACCCCGCCGCCGTCCCCTCCTCCGTCCCGTCCTCCGTCCCCGCCACCGACGCTGACCCCTCCGTCGAGGACCGGCCGCAGGAGCCGCGTCCGCCGGCCGTCGAGGACCCCTTCGACAAGGACGTCCTGCCCACGCCGCCCGGCGCCACGGGCACGCTGCTGCGCTCGCTGCTCGCCCCCATGAAGGCCCGGGTCGCCCTCACCACCGTCCTGCTGCTGCTCCAGCAGGCGGCGGTGCAGGCCGGCCCGCTGCTGGTGGCGTACGCCATCGACCGGGCGGTGCCGGCCTTCCGGGCCGACGACCACGGGCCGCTGATCGCGGTCGGCGTCGGCTATCTGCTGTGCGCGCTGGTCTCCGGCGCCCTGCAGTACGCGTTCCTGGTCGCCGCCGCCCGCGTCAACCAGGACGTGCTGCTCGATCTGCGCGGCCGGATCTTCCGCCATGCGCAGGCGCTCAGCATCGACTTCCACGAGCGCTACACCTCGGGCCGGCTCATCTCCCGCGCCACCAACGACGTGGAGGCCCTGCGCGAGCTCCTCAACGAGGGTCTGCAGGAGCTCGTGACGGTCGTGCTGTCCTTCGCGTTCATCTCCGCGATGCTGCTCTGGCTGGACCTGGGCCTGGGCGCGGTCGCGGTGGCCTCCTTCGGGCCGCTGTACCTGCTCGCCCGGAGCTACCGGCGGCGGGTCGGGCGGGTGTTCGTGGCGCGGTCCACCGCGATCGCGGCCGTGATCGTGAAGTTCGTGGAGACGATGAACGGCATCCGCCCGGTGCGCGCGTTCCGCCGCGAGGCCGTCAACGACGCCGACTTCCAGGTCCTCAACCGGCGGCACGAGCGCCGGAACGGCGACGCGCTGCTGGAGATGGCCCGGTATGTCGTCGGATCGCGGCTGGTCGCCAACACGGCGGTCGCGGGGATCGTGCTGTGGGGCGCCTCCCGGGTGGCGGACGGCACGCTGGAGCTGGGCGTGCTGGCGGCGGCGGTGCTGTATCTGCGGCGGCTGTACGACCCGATCGACCGGCTCGCCATGTTCCTCAACTCCTACCAGTCGGCGGCCGCCTCCCTGGAGAAGATCGCGGGGCTGCTGGCCCAGACGCCGTCCGTTCCGGAGCCGACCGCGCCGCGCGAACTCCCGCCGCTGGAAGGCGAGTCGCCCGGCCGCGAGGTCGTCTTCGACGGGGTCTCCTTCGGCTACCGCACGGGCGGCGAGGTCCTGCCCGGCTTCGATCTCACGCTGCCCGCCGGACAGACGGTCGCCGTCGTCGGCTCCACCGGTGCGGGCAAGTCCACGCTGGCCAAGCTGCTCGCCCGCTTCTACGACCCCTCCGCCGGGCGGGTGCTGCTGGCCGGCGTCGATCTGCGCGAGCTGCCGGTGTCCGAACTGCGGCGCGGGGTGGTCATGGTGACGCAGGAGGCGTTCCTGTTCTCCGGCACGGTCGCCGAGAACATCGCCATCGGGCGGCCCGACGCGAGCCGGGAGGAGATCGAGCGCGCGGCGAAGGCCATCGGCGCGCACGAGTTCATCAGCGCCCTGCCCGACGGCTACGACACCGACGTGCGCAAGCGCGGCGGCCGTATCTCCGCGGGCCAGCGTCAACTGGTCGCGTTCGCGCGGGCGTTGCTCGCCGACCCGGCGGTGCTGATCCTCGACGAGGCGACCAGCTCGCTCGACGTGCCCGGCGAGCGGGCCGTGCAGGCGGCGATGGCGACGGTGCTGAAGGGCCGTACCGCGGTGGTGATCGCGCACCGGCTGTCGACGGTGGAGATCGCGGACCGGGTGCTGGTCATGGAGTACGGCCGGATCGTCGAGGACGGCAGTCCGGCCGAGCTGATCGCGGGCACCGGCCGGTTCGCGGATCTGCACCGGGCGTGGCGGGACAGTCTCGCGTGAGGCGGAATTTAAAGCGGCGCTTGAGGAAGGGCGACTCGGCGGTCGACGTGCAGGGGGATCCCGGCGTCCCGGACTGCCGCAACGGCTGGGCCTATCTGGCCTGGCTGGTGCGCTGTCAGCCGTGGCGGGGCGTGGCCGGGGCGGTGCTGGCCAGCGTCTGGATGGTGCTGCTGGCGGTGTCGCCGTATCTGCTGTCGAAGGCGGTGGACGAGGGGCTGGAGCCCGGTGACACGGCCGCGCTGGTCGGCTGGACGGCCGCGCTGACGGCCGTCGGGGCGGCCAACGCCTGGGTGAGCATCGTGCGGCACCGCACGATGACGCGGCTGCGGATGGACGCGTACTTCCGCACGATCAAGGTGACCGTGCGGCAGGCGGTGCGGCTGGGGGACGCGCTGCCGCGCCGGACGGGCGCAGGAGAAGTCGTCACCATCGGCGTGGGCGATGTGCACACCATCGCGCAGTCGCTGACGGTGATCGGGCCGGGGGTGGGCTCGGTCGTCGTGTACGTGTTCGTCGCCGGGCTGCTGCTGGCCGTCTCGCCGCTGCTGGCCGTCGTCGTCCTGCTCGGGATGCCGGTGGTCGGCGTGCTCGTCGGGCCGCTGATGGCGCGGCTGCGCGGGGCGGAGGGCGAGTACCGGGAGCGGCAGGGGATGCTGACCGCGCGGATCGGGGACCTCGCGGGCGGGCTGCGGGTGCTCAACGGGCTGGGCGGCAAGAGCCTGTTCGCGGACGGGTTCCGGCGCGATTCGGGGCGGCTGCGGGAGCAGGGCTACCGGGTGGGTTCGTCGGCCAGCTGGCTCCAGTCGCTGGGGGTGGGGCTGCCGAGGCTGTTCCTCGCGGCGGTGACCTGGCTCGCGGTCCGGGAGGCCGTCCAGGGGAAGCTGACGGTCGGCGAGTTGGTGTCGGTGTACGGCTATGTCGCCGTGCTGGTGGGCCCGGTGGCGTTCCTCGTCGACATGGGCTACCAGCTCAGCCGGGGCGTCGTCGCCGCCGACCGGGTCGTCCGGCTGCTGCGGCTCGAACCCGATCCGGACACCGGGACGGCCGAGCCGCCCTCGGAACCGTCGGCGCTGCACGATCCGGCGTCGGGCGTGCGGGTGCCGCCGGGCCGGCTGACCGCGCTGGTCGGGGCGCGCCCCGCCGAGCTGACGGCCCTGGTCGACCGGCTCGGACGGCTGGGCCCGACGGACGCCTCCTGGGGCGGGGTCCGGCTCGACGCGATCCCGCTGCCGCAGGTGCGGGCCCGGATCCTGGTCGCGGACAACGAGGCCGACCTGTTCGCGGGGCCGCTGCGCGAGGTGGTGGGCGGGCGCGGCGACCCGGGCCCGGAGCTACTGCGGGCGGCGGTGCGGGCGGCGTCCGCCGACGACATCGTGCAGGGGCTCGCGGAGGGGCTCGACGCGCCGGTGACCGCGCAGGGCCGCAGTCTCTCCGGCGGCCAGCGGCAGCGGGTCCGGCTGGTGCGGGCGCTGCTCGCCGACCCGGAGGTGCTGCTGGCCGTGGAGCCGACGTCGGCGCTGGACGCACACACGGAGGCGGCGGTGGCCGAGCGGCTGCGGGCGGCCCGCGCCGGCCGCACCACGCTCGTGACGACGACGTCCCCGCTCGTCCTCGACCATGCGGACACGGTGCTCTATCTGGTCGACGGGAAGCTCTCGGCCGCCGGACGCCATCGCGAGCTGCTGGAACGGGAGCCGGGATACCGCGCCTTGGTGGCCCGCGACGCCGAAGACCCCGAAGGCCCCGAAGGCCCCGTAGACGCTGCAGACTCCCACGACGCCGAGGAGGTCGTACGGTGACGGGCGACGGAAGGCGGCTGCCCGTCGCCGGGCCCGCCGAGGTGCGGCGGGCCGCGGGCCGGCTGGTGCGGGCCGACGGGCGAGCGTTCGTCGGGGTGCTGCTCCTCAACGTGCTGGCCGCCGCCTCGGGGCTGGCCGGGCCCTGGCTGCTGGGCCGGATCATCGACGAGGTGCGCGCCGGGCGCGGGATGGACGCGGTGAACCGGCTGGCCGCGGCGATCGCCGTGTGCGCGCTCGCCCAGCTGCTCCTGATCCGCTGGGCGCGCTACGCGGGGCACCGGTTCGGGGAGCGGACGCTGGCCCGGGTGCGGGAGGAGTACGTCGACCGGGCGCTGGCGCTGCCCGCGTCGGTCGTGGAGCGGGCCGGCACCGGCGATCTGACCACGCGCGGCACCGCGGATGTGGCGGCCGTCGGCACGACCCTGCGCGACGCCGGGCCGGAGCTGCTGGTCTGCACGGTGCAGGCGCTGTTCACGCTCGCCGCGGTGTTCATGGTCGATCCGCTGCTGGGCACGGCCGGGGTGCTGGGGCTGACTCCGATCTGGTGTGCGCTGCGCTGGTATCTGCGCCGGGCCCGCTCGGCCTATCTCGACCAGAGCGCGGCGGACTCGGAGGTCGCCGAGTCGCTCGCCTCGACGGCCGCCGGGGCCCGGACCGTCGACGCGTTCCGGCTGGCGGAGCGCCGGACGACGGCGAGCAAGGACGCGCTGACGACGGCCCGCCGCACCCGCTTCCACACCCTCTACCTGCGGACGGTGTTCTTCCCGGTCGTCGAGGTGTCGTACTCGTTGCCGGTGGCGGGCGTGCTGCTGCTCGGCGGCGTGCTGCACGGGCGGGGCATGGTGAGCCTCGGGGCGGTGGTGGCGTCGGCGCTGTATCTGCGCCAGCTCACCGAGCCGCTGGACGAGATCCTGGTCCGGGTCGAGCAACTCCAGTCCAGCAGTGCCTCGTTCGCGCGGGTCGAGGGGCTGGCGCAGGCGCCGCGGGCGGTGTCCGAGGCGTCCCCCGTCCCGGCGGACGACCGGATCGACGTGACCGGCGTGCGGTACGCGTACGAGCGGGGCGGCGAGGTGCTGCGCGGGGTCGATCTGACGGTGCGGCCCGGGGAGCGGCTCGCGGTGGTCGGCCCGTCCGGCGCGGGCAAGACCACGCTGAGCAGGCTGCTGGCGGGGGTGGACGCGCCGAGCGCGGGCACGGTGACGGTGGGCGGGGTGCCGGTCGCGGACCTCGCGCCGGAGACGCTGCGCCGGCAGGTCGTGCTGGTCACCCAGGAGCATCATGTCTTCCTCGGCACGGTCCGCGACAACCTGCTGATCGCCGAACCGGCTGCGGACGACGCGCAGTTGTGGGCGGCGCTGGCCGCGGTGGGCGCCGCGGACTGGGTCCGGGAGCTGCCCGGCGGCCTCGACGCCGTGCTGGGCGGGGACGGTTGCCGTACGGACGGCTCGCAGGCCCAGCAACTCGCCCTGGCCCGGGTGGTGTTGGCTGACCCGCACACGCTGATCCTGGACGAGGCGACCGCGCTGCTGGACCCGACGACGGCCCGGCACACCGAGCGCGCCCTGGCGGCCGTGCTGCGGGGCCGTACGGTCATCGCGATCGCCCATCGGCTGCACACCGCCCATGACGCGGACCGGGTCGCGGTGATGGAGGACGGCCTGCTCACCGAACTCGGCACGCACGAGGCGCTGGTGACGGGGGACGGCGCGTACGCGGCGCTGTGGCGGACCTGGCACGGAACGCCCGCCGACGACCACTGACCCCTTTGGTCCGTATATCGAACTCGAACTCCCGAACAACGGACCTTTTCCGGCCAACTTCCTGACGCGGTCCTGACAGACAGCGCAATCCACTGCCACTCTTCCCACTGCTGGTTCACAGCAACCCCACAGCCCCCGGCTGCGGCGGGGGGCCGCTCCACGTACCGCCTTTGTTCTGCGTACCGCCTTTGTCGTGCCCGTACGGCCCACCAGCCGTCGGGTCTCCCCCTGGCCGCGCGATCCGCGGCCGCGCAGAAGGAGTCAGTGTTGAGCAGCAGTTCCTCTCACAGACGCACCCCCCACACCCCCACCCGTCGCGTCGCGGCCGTCGCCCTCGTGGGCGTCTCGGCGCTGATCGCCGCCGCCGTGCAGTCCGGCGCCGCGACCGCCGCCCCGGTCGAGGCGCCCTCGGCCGTCGGCCAGGTGCTCCCGGGCGCCGAGTCGGTCCAGCTCAGCCCCGCCCAGCGCGCCGAGCTGATACGCGCGGCCGACGCCGCCAAGACGGCGACCGCGAAGGAGCTCGGCCTGGGCGCCAAGGAGAAGCTCGTCGTCCGGGACGTCCTGAAGGACGGCGACGGCACCGTCCACACCCGCTACGAGCGCACCTACGACGGGCTGCCCGTCCTCGGCGGCGACCTGGTCGTCGAGTCCACGAAGGCCGACGCGACCGAGGCCGTCGTCAAGGCCACCGGCGCGAAGATCGCGCCGGCCACCATCGCGGCCGCCGTGCCCGCCGCCAAGGCCGAGGCGCAGGCCCTGTCCGCGGCGAAGGCGGAGGACGCCAAGAGCCCCGACGTCAACCGGGCGCCGCGCAAGGTGATCTGGGCCGCGAGCGGCACGCCGACCGTGGCGTACGAAACGGTCGTCGGCGGGTTCCAGCACGACGGCACCCCGCAGGAGCTGCACGTCGTCACCGACGCCACCACGGGCGCGAAGCTGTACGAGTGGGAGGCGATCGAGACCGGCACCGGCAACACGGTGTACAGCGGTCAGGTCACGCTGACCACCACCCAGTCCGGGTCGACGTACAACCTCACCGACGGCGCGCGCGGCGGCCACAAGACGTACAACCTCAACCGCGGCACCTCCGGCACCGGCACGCTGTTCTCCGGGCCCGACGACATCTGGGGCAACGGCGCCGCGTCGAACCTGGAGTCGGCCGGCGCCGACGCCCACTACGGCGCCCAGCTGACCTGGGACTACTACAAGAACGTGCACGGCCGTTCGGGCATCCGCGGCGACGGCGTCGGCGCGTACTCGCGCGTCCACTACGGCAACGCGTACGTCAACGCGTTCTGGTCCGACAGCTGCTTCTGCATGACGTACGGCGACGGCTCGGGCAACGCCAACCCGCTGACGTCGATCGACGTGGCCGCGCACGAGATGACGCACGGCCTGACCTCCAACACGGCCGGCCTCAACTACAGCGGTGAGTCGGGCGGGTTGAACGAGGCGACCTCCGACATCTTCGGCTCGACCGTCGAGTTCTACGCCAACAACTCCTCCGACGTCGGTGACTACCTCATCGGCGAGGAGATCAACATCAACGGCAACGGGACGCCGCTGCGTTACATGGACAAGCCGAGCAAGGACGGGTCCTCCAAGGACAGTTGGTACTCGGGCATCGGCTCGATCGACGTGCACTACTCCTCCGGGCCGGCGAACCACTTCTTCTACCTCCTCTCGGAGGGCAGCGGCACCAAGACCATCAACGGGGTCACCTACAACTCGGCCACCTCGGACGGTCTTCCGGTCACCGGCATCGGCCGCGACAAGGCGGAGAAGATCTGGTTCCGCGCGCTCACCACGAAGTTCACGTCGACGACCAACTACGCGGGCGCCCGCACCGGCACGCTCGCGGCGACGGGTGAGCTGTACGGCACGACGAGCGCCGAGTACACGGCGGTGCAGAACGCGTGGGCGGCCATCGCGGTCGGCTCGCGGCCCGGCGACGGGGGCGGCGGCACGGTGTTCGAGAACACCGCCGACGTATCGATTCCGGACAACGGGGCTGCGGTCACGTCGTCGATCACCGTCTCCGGACGGACCGGCAACGCGCCGGCGAGTCTCCCGGTGGCGGTCGACATCACGCACACCTACATCGGTGACCTTCAGGTCCAGCTCGTCGCGCCCGACGGCACGGCGTACACGCTGAAGGCGTACAGCACCGGTGGGAGCAGCGACAACATCAACACCACGTACACGGTGAACGCCTCCTCCGAAGTCGCCAACGGGGTCTGGCAGTTGCGGGTCCAGGACAACGCGGCCCAGGACACCGGCCGGATCAACGGCTGGAGCCTGACCTTCCCGTAACCGGGACCCTTCCTGTAGCCGGCGCACACCGCACCCGCTCGTCCATGGGGACGCCGTCCCGGAGGTTCTTCTCACTCCGGGACGGCGTCCCCTTTTTGCCAGCCCCTTACCCACGGCCTGTTGGCCTTTTACCCAGGTCAACTCCGTTTACATTCCAGCAATGTTCATCCGGAGGATGATTTCCAGCCAACATCACTTCGAGGTCCTGACATGTACGCGACCTGATGCGAGGCTTCCTCACACCCGCCGCACAACTTCACAGCCGTCACGGACAGCCCCACGCCGTCCGGACCCCCCACATCCAAGGAGCTTGTGTGACCTCCCTCTACGCGCGTCACAAGCGCACCACCCTGGCCATCGCCACCGCGGTCGCGGCCGGAGCGCTGGTCACCACCGGCCTGACCACCGGTCCCGCCGCCGCCCAGACCCCGGTGGAGTCCGGCGGCACGTCGATCCCCCTCGGCGCGCCGATCCAGCTGTCGCCCGCCGCCCGCACCACGCTGATCACGCAGGAGCAGGCCGAGGCGCCCGAGACCGCCCAGACGATAGGCCTCGGCGCGCAGGAGAAGCTGGTCGTCAAGGACGTCGTGAAGGACGCCGACGGCACGGTCCACACGCGCTTCGAGCGCACCTACGCGGGACTGCCGGTCCTCGGCGGCGACCTCGTCGTCCACGAGTCCGCGACCGGCGCCGCCAAGGGCGTCACCAAGGCCAACTCGGCGACCATCAAGGTGGCCACGCTCACCCCGAAGGTCACCGCCGCCAAGGCCGAGACCCAGGCGCTGACCGCCGCCGAGGCCGTCGGCTCCGAGGCCGACGCCGCCGACCAGGCCCCCCGCAAGGTCGTCTGGGCCGGCGACGGCACGCCCGTCCTCGCCTACGAGACGGTCGTCGGCGGCCTCCAGGACGACGGCACCCCGAGCGAGCTGCACGTCATCACCGACGCGGCCACCGGCCAGAAGCTCTACGAGTACCAGGGCATCGAGACCGGCACCGGCAAGAGCCTCTACTCGGGCACGGTCACCCTGGGCACGACCCTGTCGGGGTCGACGTACCAGCTGGCGGACAGCACCCGCGGCAACCACAAGACGTACAACAAGGCGCACGCCACGTCGTCCTCCGCGGGCACCCTGTTCACCGACGCGGACGACACCTGGGGCACCGGCGCGGCCTCCAGCTCCACCACGGACCAGACCGCCGCCGTCGACGCCGCCTACGGTGCGCAGACCACGTGGGACTTCTACAAGTCCACGTTCGGCCGCAGCGGCATCAAGAACAACGGCGTGGCCGCCTACTCCCGCGTCCACTACGGCAACGCGTACGTCAACGCGTTCTGGGACGACAGCTGCTTCTGCATGACGTACGGCGACGGCTCGGGCAACACCCACCCGCTGACCTCGCTGGACGTGGCCGGCCACGAGATGAGCCACGGCGTCACCTCCAACACCGCGGGCCTGAACTACTCGGGCGAGTCCGGCGGCCTCAACGAGGCGACCTCCGACATCTTCGGCACCGGCGTGGAGTTCTACGCGAACAACGCGTCGGACAAGGGCGACTACCTCATCGGCGAGAAGATCGACATCAACGGCGACGGCACCCCGCTGCGCTACATGGACCAGCCCAGCAAGGACGGCGGCTCCGCCAACTACTGGTCCTCGTCGGTCGGCAACCTCGACGTGCACTACTCGTCGGGCGTCGCGAACCACTTCTTCTACCTCCTCTCGGAGGGCAGCGGCTCCAAGACGATCAACGGCGTGACCTACAACTCGCCCACGTCCAACGGCTCCACGGTCACCGGCATCGGCCGCGACAAGGCGCTGCAGATCTGGTACAAGGCGCTGACCACGTACTTCACGTCGACGACCAACTACAAGGCGGCCCGCACCGGCACCCTGTCGGCGGCCTCGGCCCTGTACGGCGGCACCTCCAGCACGGAGTACAAGGCGGTCGCGGCGGCGTGGTCGGCGGTCAACGTCAGCTAGGCGCTCCGCTGGGCTGGGCGGATCGGCCCTCGGGTCCTTGCGGGCTCGTCGCGGCCGGTCGTCAAGGGCGCGGTGGCACCGCGACGGCGCGTAGTCGACATGGGCGGCACCCGGGAGGAAGGCATTCCCGGGTGCCGCCCTACGCTTGGCTCCCATGTCTGAGAAGGCCTTCACGTACGACGACGTCGGCGCCACCCGCGACCGTCCCGGTTTCTGCCCGCCCGGCTTCCACGCCCTCCATGTGCGCACCCGCCTCGGCGAGGGCCACGACGTCTTCCGCCGCGCCGCCGAGGCCGTCCTGACCTGGGAGATGCACCGCACGATGGGGGTGGGCATGGACACGACGGCGCAACGGGCGGCCCCCGGCGTCGACGTCACCGTCACCCTGGTCGGCCTCATAAAAGCCCCCTGCCGAGTGGTCTGGACGGTGGACGAACACCGCCGCGCGGGCTGGGCGTACGGCACCCTCCCCGGCCACCCCGAGCGCGGCGAGGAAGCCTTCGTCGTCGACCGCACCGGCGACGGCACGGTCTGGCTGACGGTCTCGGCCTTCAGCAGAGCCGCAAAGTGGTACGCCAAGGCCGGCGGCCCGGCAGCCCGAGCCATGCAGCAGGCGTACGCACGCCGGTGCGGGGCGGTACTGCGGGGGCTGAGCGAGAGCGACAAGTCGTAGCGGGCGGGCCGGTCGGTCCGGTCCTCAGGCGGCGGGCGGCGCCTTCCGCCGCCCGCCCACCTCGAACCACAGCAGCTTCCCGCCCCCGCGCCCCAGCGGCCAGCCGCCCCACCAGTCCGCGCACTCCTGTACGAGATACAGCCCGCGCCCGCCCTCACCGTCGACCGGAGCGGGCGGGAGCCGATCACCAGGAGGCTCGGCGAAGGGCGCGGGAATGTACGGATGCCTGTCCCAGACCCCGACCCGCAGCCGCCCGCCCCCGGGGGCGGTGAGTCGGAGCGAGGCGGGCCCCTCGGTGTGCCGGTAGACGTTGGCCACCATCTCGGACGTCAACAACTCGACGACGTCCAGCACTTCACGCATCCCATGCCCGACGAGGGCCGCCCGCACGGTCATACGTGCGACCCGTGCGGCTCTCGGGTCATGCGGCAGCCGGAGGGCATACGTCCAGGTGTCGGGCGGAGCTACGGTGACCATGACGACCTCCGGGAGAGAAAGGAAACTTGGACGACTCGCTCACGTCCGCGCCGAGCGGTGGCATTGCCTGGACGGTGCGCTTCCGGCTTATGGGGGCGGGGTGTTGAGCGGGTACAGCATTACGCTAGAGCACGACGGGAGATACATCTCCCAAACTTGAGAGATGTATCCGCAATTACCTCGTGTGGGGTACGTCAGCACCGCGCTGCGGTTCGAAAGGAGGCACCTTGCCGCCCACCGGCAACCCCACCCTGCGCCAGCGTCGACTGGGCGCGGAACTGCGCAGACTCCGCGAACAGGCCGGCTTCAGCGTCACCAGCGCCGCCTCGCTGCTCGGCGTCAACCAGGGACGCGTCAGCATGATCGAAACCGGGCGCAGTGCCGTGAGCGCCGACCGGGTTCGCGCGATGGCGTCGGCTTACACCTGCTCCGACGCGGCGCTGATCGACGCCCTGGCCGACTTCACGGGACGGCGGCCTCAGGGCTGGTGGGAGCCATACAGGGAACACCTGCCCGCCGCACTGGTCGACCTGGCGGAACTGGAGCACCATGCGACCAGGTTGCGGGTCGCTCTCGTGATCCACATCCCCGCACTACTCCAGACCACCGATCACGCCCGAGCGCTGTTTCGGGCAGTGGTGCCACCCATGCGGCAATACGAGATCGAGCACCGTCTCACGCACCGGATCAAGCGGCAGGGCATCCTCCACCGGGAGACCCCTCCCCCGTACTCGGCGTTCATTCACGAGTCGGCTCTACGCATGGGCTTCGGAGGCCGCGACGTCACCCTCGGCCAGCTGAAACACCTGATCCACATGAGCGAGCTGCCCCACGTCACGGTCAGGGTGATTCCGTTCGGCACGGAGTACTTCCCAAGTACGGGCCAGTCCTTCGACTATGTCGAGGGCCCCGTACCGCAGCTCGACACCGTCCAGTTGGACACTCATCACGGCGGCTGCGGATTCCTCGACGCGGAGGCGCAGTTGACCAAGTACCGTGCGGTGCTGGACCACACGACGTCCTGCGCACTGACCCCCGCCAAGTCGCGCGACTTCATCCACCACCTCACCCGGGACATCTGAGAGGCAGCGACCATGCGGACCCTCCACTGGCAGAAGTCCTCGTACAGCGGCGACAGCTCGAACTGCGTCAACGTCGCCGCGTCGCCCACCGGCGCACTCCACCTCCGCGAAAGCGACGAGCCGGAGGTCGTGCTGACCACGACCCCGGCCCGTTTCCAGGCTCTGATACGAGGCCTGAAAGATCACCCGATGACCGCCAACCAATGACGACGGCTCCGGCCTCGTCGTACTGACGGTCTGTCGGACACGCGCCGTCGGCTTCTCTCTGCGTCGATCACCGAGCGGCACTGCCAATGTCAGCCCTGCTCAGGCGTGGCGAGAGGCTTGGTCTCGACCGGATCACCGGGCTGCCACTCCTCGGAGTTCCACTCCGGCGTGGGCGACGGACGGGACGGCGCGGGCGGGGGATTGGACCCCCGGTTGGGATTCTGCGCGACGGGGCCCGACCCACTTCCGGTCGTACCAGAACCGCTCGACGTACCGGAGCCGCTGCCCACATCCTCCGACGAATCCTTCGTCGCCCGCGGAGCCGAGGTCTTCGACGGTGACGGCGAGGCCGAGGCGGTCGCCGAGCGACTGGGAGCAGGGCTCGGGGACGCGACACCGCTCACCGACGCTGAGACCGAGCCCGAGGGTGAACTCTCCCTGTCCGCCGACCCGTCCGCACCCGCACCCCCGGCGGCCGAACACCCCACCACGCACAGACCGGCCAGGACCACAACGGCCTTCAGGACAGCCGGCCGCCGTCGGTGGACTCTCGCCATCTCGACTCTCTCTCCGCTCACTTGCTTCATCCCACTCATTTCAATGCTCTGACTCGGTCGCCTGGATCATCTCGGCTGTCCGCTCTCAAGGTCCCCCAAATTCGGCATCATTCCCGCGCCGTCGGCAACCGCGTTGGGGTCAGGGGGCCAGGAGGCGACCAGCAGGTCGCTGGAGGCATCGACGCCCTGGGCGGCTCGATGGCGGGCGATGGCCGGATCGCTGATGGACACGGTGAGGGTGGAGAAGTCCACATTTTGCATGGACATGTTCTCCATGGCGCTGCTGAGGCTGTGGCCGGGACACGCGGCGGCCGGCGGTACGACCTGGTGGAGTCGGCACGTCCATGAGGACGGTGCTCCGTAAAGACCCCGCAACTGCGCCGGGAACACTTCACCACCGCCGTCGACCAGCTCAACGGCAGGAGTGGTCTCAAGCCAAGGCCCCTTACCTGCCCTTCGCCCTCAGCCTGTATAGACGCGCCGCGTCATCGACTTTCAACCGCCACAACCCCAGCTATTGAAGAGCTCCAGAGGGTGGCGCGATCTCGTAAAATGGCTCCGGAACTAGGTCCGCAATAGTAAACTCCTCGAATATTGCGTCGGCAAGCAACCTGTACGCGAATTCAGACATTGACATCTCAAAGATTTGCCAGTCACCACCGTCTTCTCTTGCGACGATCGGCCAACTGTCGGGCCGATCTGTGGAGTTAGCCAGCCAACAGTACTCGGAGGCCGTGGTGGAAATACCCCAGGGAATCACCCCCTCCCCACAGCCTCGAAAAATTTCGTACGGCTCATAGGCGTCTCGAACCATTGGATGTTGTTCGACCAGGCGGCGGAAACTGGCCAGCTTATCGAGGACCTGCAGACTCGCGCCGCCCGACGATGAATAGACCTCTAGATAACCGCTGAAACTCCCCCGCCCGAAGCATTCGCAGAACTTTTTGAAGTCCGTCGGCAGTTCGACGCCGAGCTGCTGCTCAATTTCACCCCACGAGATTTCTACGTGTCGCGGCTTCCAGGAAACCGCCTCTGACAGCCTCTCAACCCAGGTCATCCATCGCTCCTATGACAGCAGGTCACAGCACGTCTTCAAGGGGCACACTGCATGGCCCTCCGACATTGCCACCCCGGCTCCGATGCCGAGCGTCGCGCGGCCACCCGATCGGGACTGTCCTGCCCCAACTCAAGTACGACCGTCCTCGTAGCCTCAGTCATTGAACCTTGACCACTGGGTATCAGCGTGCCGACGACTCCGTCAGCCTGCGTAAGCGCGAACCTTGGGATCGGATCCCGGCACGTCGCTCGGCAGGCCGCGCCGCTCAATACTTCCGTCGATAATCCCGACAATGAAGGCGAGCGCACCGCCGGAAAATTCCCACCACTCCAGACTTCGACTGTTCACCACGACAGGCCAACTGTCGGGGTCACCGCCCGTAACACGCCAGTAGAAAACGTCGCCGGACAATGACTCACTCCACGGAATCAAGCCGCCGGAATCCGGGTGGGGGACATACCCATCAGCCATATCGTCCGCCTGGAGATCTCTCAGCACTTCCAGCTCCCGGAAAATCCCGGCAACAAAGTCTCGTTCGCCTCCTGGAACAGGTAGCGGAATGTGCCAGAAACCATCGAGCTCAAGAGTCGGATAGCTGTCCGCCAATTCTCGAAAGTCACTGGGCAACCCGACTCCCAGCAACGACGATATCTCGGCGAAATTCACCCCGCGCGGCACTGGATCCCTGTGCACCACCAGGTCTCTCACGACCCTCTCAAGAGCCGAAACGCTCAACACTTTTCCCACTCCCCCTCCAAAGAGTTCGACGAACGTATTGTAATCCGGCGGTATTTTCCAGCCCCGTGGAGCGAGCACGCATCTCCCAGCCGACCATCCGCCCGGGTATGTGACCTCACATCCCCCGGTCTGGGCCATCCCACGTGTCGGAGGGGTCTGATGCTGTCATCGGCAACCCCTCGAAGACGACGGGGCCAGGGTAGAAGACAGCACTGCCTGGACCGAACATCGATTCGCCTGACAGATAGCGGTAGAGCCACTCAGGAAAAGCAATCTGATACTCGTAGAAGTCCTGTTCATCTCCGCTGCAGGCCAGCAGGCGCCAGCCTCCGGAAGCATCCGCCAGCCCGAACAGATATTCTCCACGGTCAGTGGAAACCAGGGGAATCAAGCCCTCAGGTCCCCCGAACCGAGGGCCGCCCGGAAACCCAGGGCACTTCGCCCCTGTCAGGTCACTGCTTGAGAATGCGGCGACCGTTCGCTCCATCCACTGGCCGAGATTCCAGCGTTCCGTAGACGGGTGGTGCAGGTAAAGATGCCCGTTCGCCTGTACTGGTGCGTACCGAATAATGATTCGCTTGTAGTCAGCGGGGAGGGTTACGCCGAGTATTCGCTCCAGCGCACCCCAGTCTGCAGTCGGAATCGATGTACGCCTTGGCTGCCCAAGCACTTCGACTACCGCATCTTCGAAATTAGAAATGACTCGAATCACCTTGTCCTCTCCGCGTCGACCGAGACAGGAAACAACTCGATGTCCCCAGGAAGGCCGACGTCCTCGGCGGTACTGTCCTCTCTCGCACCTTCCAGAAACGTCATCCCGGCGATTTCGGCTCCATCCAACCGACCTGATGCTTCCGGCCGTAGCAACCGACAAGCTACTTCACGCGCCCGTCCTGTCGATCATGCCGCCCGTCCCCGTCGCCCGATCCCCGTCACCCGATCTCCACCACCCGAGCCCACCCCGGCGGCTGATCCGGTACGTAGTCGGGGTCGTCCTCGTCGTAGGAGTCCGAGGTGCGGGGGAACAGGCCTACTACCGTGCGGCAGGGTGGGCGGGTGGCCGGCCAGGGGGTTTGGCCGTCGGTGAGGACCACGACCACGTCCGGTCGGGGCGATACCCGTAGGGCCTTGGCGAAGCCGGTGCGCAGGTCTGTGCCGCCGCCGCCCACCAGCGGAATCCCCTCCGCGCGGCACAAGGGGTGTGCGATCCGGGCCGACGCGTCGCACGGCACCACGCTGACCAGGTCGCGTCGGCCGCCCACGGCCCGGGAGATCGCGGCGATCTCCAGCAGCGCGCTGCCCAGTTCGGCGTCGCTGACCGACCCGGACGTGTCGACGACCACGCAGACCCGGGGCGGTCTGCGCCGCAGGCTCGGCAGGACCGCGCCCGGGACGCTCGCCGAGCGGCGCGACGGACGGCCGTAGCTGTAGTCCTCGCCCGCGCCCGGCCCGGAGGCCGCCGAGCGGACCGCCGCGCCTAGCAGCTCCCGCCACGGCTGCGGTGTTTGGAACGCCTCCTCCGCCCACCGCCGCCACTGCTTCGGGGCCCTGCCCGGCCGCCCGTTGATGCCCTGCGCCACCCGGAACCGGACCGCGTCCCGCTCCTGTTCGCTGAGCCCGTGAGCGCCCTCGGGACCCAGCTCCCAGTCCCGTTCCAGCCCGTCGGCGCCGCTGCCGCAGTCCAGCCAGGAGAGCCCGTCGGTGAACTGCCCGAGCCGGAACCGGGTGAGGTACTCCTCCATGAGCTGGCCTTCCGGCAGCCCCATCGATTCGGGCACGACGACGCCCTCGGGGCGGGCCAGCCCGTCGCCGTAGGCATCGTCGTTGATCTCCAGATCCGCGGCGATGTTCATCCGCAGCCGCTCCCCCGCCCCGGTCAGCCCGCGTTCCCTCGCCACCCGGTCGCTGCGTCCGTGGTGGTCGCGCAGCAGATGCGACACCTCGTGCACCCACACGCCGGCCAGTTGCTCCACCGGCGTCCGGTCCACGAACGCCGGTGAGGCGTAGCAGCGCCAGTGCCGGTCCACCGCCATGGTCGGCACCCGCCGCGACTCCACGACGTGCAGGGCGAACAGCGCCGTCGCCAGGTAGGGCCGGGCCCGGGCCGCCTGCAGCCGCGCGGCGAGCAGCTTGTCGCGGTCGAGCGGACCCTTCACCTCGTCGGAAGTCATCGGGCGGCCTTCTCCAGGTCCGCGACCCGCGCCGCGGCCCGGTCCGCCCGTCGGGACAGGCCGACGGCCCCGGCGAGGCTCTCGATCGAGTCCGGGACGTCCCAGTCCTCCCGGCGCAGACTCGCCAGGGTGGTCGCGGGCACGACGACGAGATCCGGGGCCCCGGTCTCGACGGCCCTCACCAGCAACGCCCAGGCCGCGTCCCAGCGGGACCGCTCCGGACGGGCGCGGACCGCCGCCACCACCCCGTCGAGCACGGCCTGCCGCAGATCCCCGCGCTCGGGCAGTTCGGCGCCCGCCGGATCGGCGAGCAGCGTCTCGGGGTCCGGGAGGTCCATCCGGTCCAGGCTCGCCAGCAGCTCCAGCCCGGGGCCGTCCCCGACCGTGCCGCGCACCAGCAGGGAGAGCACTTCCCGGGACGACCCGGCGGCGGTCGCGAACGCGAGGAGACTCAACGTCATGTCCCAACTGCGCGGCGACGGCCAGGCCCCGCCCCGGCGGGTCTCGCCGCTGGGCAGCCGGTGCACGAGCGTGGGCCGGGCCGCCAGCAGCCCGCACACCGCGCGGCGGGCGAAATCCACGGCCTCGGGCAGCCGCTCCGGGTCGAGCCGGGGCAGGGTGGCCCGGGGCCAGGTCCCGCCGAGTCCGCGGACGACGACCTCGTGGTCGTGGGTCCACTGCAGATGCACGAAACGGTTGGCCAGCGGCGGGCTCAGCTCCCAGCCGTCGGCCGCCGACGACCGCGGGTTGGCGGCGGCCACGATCCGTACGCCGGCCGGCAGTTGCAGCGCGCCGATCCGCCGCTCCAGCACCAGCCGCAGCAGCGCGGCCTGCACGGCGGGCGGCGCGGTGGACAGCTCGTCCAGGAACAGCAGTCCCCGGCCGGCCCGCACCAGCCGCACCGCCCAGTCCGGCGGCGCCATCGGCACCCCCTGCTCGGCGGGATCGTCCCCGACGACGGGCAGCCCCGAGAAGTCGGACGGCTCGTGCACGCTGGCGATGACGGTGGTCAACGGCAGGTCCAGGGCGTCGGCGAGTTGCGTGAGGGCAGCGGTCTTGCCGATCCCCGGCTCCCCCCAGAGCAGCACGGGCAGATCGGCGGCCACGGCGAGGGTCAGGGCCTCCAGCTGGACGTCGGGACGCGGTTCGGTGGTGGAGGCGCGGAGCAGGGTCAACAGGTCGGCGGCGACGTCGAGTTGGGAGACGGGAGGGAGAGGGGCACATGTGGGCATGCGTGATCACCTTTGGGTCGGCGAAAAGAGCTCGCGAAATGAGCTCGCGGAAAGAGCTGGCGAAAAGAAGCAAGGGAACAAGGGAGCGTGGCGTCAGCGGGTCAGCGTCTGGCGTGGGTGCGAACGGTGGCCTCGCGGGCGGCCGGCGGACGGCCGCAGCCCCACCCGGCGCGGGCCGGGCGTGGCCAGCCCGGCGCGGAACAGCCCGTAGGTGATCCGCCGCCGTGCGGCCGTCTCCAGTTCGTCCCGCAACGCGCCGTCGCGCAGCACCGCGTCCGCCCCGAGCAGGCCCTCGACGACGGCCAGCGCACCGGCGATGTCCCCGTGGACGAGACGTTCGCGGACCCCGGTCAGACAGTCGGGCCGACGATGGGCGTCGTCGATGGCCTGGAGACAGGGCAGAGGCGTACCGGTCAGTGCGACCAGCAGCTCCTCGCGCCGGATCTCGTCGGGTCCGTGATCGAGCGGGGCGAGGACGCCGTCCACGAGGCCGATGCGGTGCGTGTCGCCCCGGCACTCGACCAGGCGCGGCCGTCCGGCGAGGTCGTCGGACCGAAGCGACCCGGCCGCCGCCGCCCGCTCGTGCCCCGGCGCCAACGCCGAGGCGACGAGCGGATGCAGCCGCTCGACGTCGACGGCGCCGGCCCGGAGCAGTTCCAGATCGGGCGGCGTCCAGGTGGCGGCGTCGGGCAGTACGGGCAGCGCGGAGCCGTCGCCGCCCGGGGGCGGTTCGGTGATCCGGAACTCGGACGCGCCGACATCGTCGAGGACGAGCCGCTGTCGCCTCCCGAGCCGCACGAGAACGGGCGTGGGCCGGGGCGTGGCGTCGGCCCGCAGCAGGATCTCGGCCTCGGCGGCCCACCGGTCGACGGCACGGCCATGCCCGTCCGGCGCGGCGCCGGCCCGCTCGCGCAGCTCGTCCGTCCTGCGGGCGTCCCACAGGTGACGGTGCAGATCGAGCCGAAAGCGCCGACTGGGCCGGGGATGTGGATGCCGCTGCGCAGGACCGCCGTCGAAGCCGTCCCACACCGAGAGGCTGATCCGCTGCCCGGCGTCGGCCCAGGCCGGCGGGGTCCGCACGACGAGGTGCACGGGCCACTTGGTGTCGTCCCGCCCTGGGCGGTCGTAGCGGGCCAGCGCCACGGTCAGCCCGGGTCTCAGCAATCCGTCGGGCGCGACCCGCGGAAGATGCCAGCGCAGGAGGTCAGGAGCCAGGTGCCGGAGATCGGCTCTGAGCCGGGAGGCGAGGTCGCGTCCGTGCGCGGTGGCCACGGCGCGCAGGTCGAGATCGACGTCGACGTGTGCGGCGGCGCACGCCCCCGCCCAGTCCCCGGCATGCCGGCGGGCGGTCGCCGTCTCGATCATGGAGGCCGGCACGGCGAACTCGCGCACGCGCGGCCAGAAGGAAAAGCGGGTGTCGTCCCTGTTCGCGGTCTGAGTGAGCATCAGCACTCACCTTGCGCGGACGGGACCCCCGATCTGTGAGAAGAGTGAGTCGTCATCGCGGGGAGCATAGCGCCGCCCGAGCCTCCCGTCCCAGTTGTTTTCCCGGCACGGGAGGTGGCCTGAAGAACACTCGTCCTTCTCAGTTCGTCCCGGCGCCTGCCATCATCAGGCAGCGTGGACGGGGGGGGGAGGACGCATGGGCGAGGCCGAGGCCGTGCCGTGGAAAGCCGACCGCACCTGGCCGGCGGGCTCCTATCTGAGCCAGCTCTCCCGGGAGTCGCGCCAGGCTCTGATCGACGCGGGCGCCCAGGTGTCGTACGGCCCTGACGAGTTGCTGTTCCGGGAGGGGGACCCGGCGTCCTACCTGCTGGTGATCCGGACGGGGCTGGCGAAGGTGACGTCCTGCTCGGAGTCGGGTCAGGAGACGCTGCTCGCCATCCGCTGCCCGGGGGACGTCATCGGAGAGCTCTCGGCGCTGGAGAAGACCCCCCTGCGGTCGGCCACGGTCGCGCCGGCCGGTCCGGTGACCGCCTGGCGGGTGTCGCACAAGACCTTCTTCCGGCTGGCCGAGGTCCACCCCGACCTCGGAGCCGCGCTGTTCCGGGTGGTCACCGCGAAGCTGCGCTCGGCGACCGTCGCGCGGGTCGAGGTGCACACCTACAGCGTGCGGGTGCGCCTGGCCCGCGTCCTGCTGTCGCTGGCCGATTCGCTGGGCCACGCGAAGGAGGGCGGCACGGTGCTCGACGTGGCGCTGAGCCAGGCCGAGCTGGCCGCACTGGTGTCCGCCTCGCCGGTCTCCGTCGCCAGGGCGCTGCGGGAGTTCCGCAGGGCGGGAATGCTGGAGAGCGGCTACCGCCAGCTGAAACTGCGGGACCGGGCCGCGCTGACCGAGGTGGCACACGGATCCTGACCGAAGCGGCCGATGCGGCCATTGCGGCCGGAGCGGCCGATACAGCCGATGCGGCCCGTACGGAGGATGACGGGTCGACGTCGACGCCGTGCCGCGGCGGACGGGGGGACCCCTACGCCGTCCGTAGGACACCGGGGCACCCCAAACGCAGGCAAAACTGCGGGCTACCACCCCCGCAGCCTGCCTGCGCGGTCACCGGACGAGGGCTCGGCAAAGAGACTCCACCCGATCCGACCAGCGTAGACGCACAGCCCGCGGCAGAACTATGTCGGATGACATGGTTCGCGGGCCTGTTCGTCTCTTTGCTTTCGGCCCTGCGCGGGTGGCTCCGCCGGGCTCCGGAACGTAGCGTGGCAGTCGCCCGACGAGGTATCAGGCGCGCCTCCTACCAAGGCGCCAGGCGTCGGTCACCCAGCAGGGCTCGGCAACCAGGCTCACAGGAGACGATGTGACAGCACAACTGTGGACGTTGTTGATCAGAGCGTCGGTAGCGGACGCTGCCATTCCCCCGCCCCGCTCCCCCAGCTCCCCCAGTTCCCCCTGCTCCTCCTCCAGCCGCTCCCTTCGGGGCTAGCGGCATGACCCGCACCGGACACCCGGATTCCGACCGCCCGATCCCCGCGCCGGGGAGCCGGGCGCCCTCCGTACCCGAGTGTCCGGTGCGGCAGGACCGACTGGGGACCGAGCACTTCCAGCAGCTCGAGACACTCGGGCTGGCGACCGAGGACTTCGTCGTGGCCGGCAGCGCGCCCCTGTTCATCCACGGGCTGCGCGACCAGGTCACCGATCTCGACATCGTCGCGCGCGGAGCCGCCTGGAACCACGCCGTGTCCCGGTCCCGGTCCCTGTCCCTCCCCGGCCCCCGGCACGCCCCCTACGGGGACGTCCTGTCCGTGCATTTCTTCGGATCCCGGATCGAGGTCCTGAACGCCTGGTTCCCGTTCCTGCTGGGGACGGTCGACGACCTCATCCGGGCCGCGGAGGACTACCAGGGGATCAACTTCCTGACGCTGCACGACACGCTGCGGTGGAAGCGGCACCTGGGCCGCCCGAAGGACCGTGAGGACGTCCGCAGAATCCAAGGCGTGTACCGCCCCCGGCTCCGCGCCGGGCGGGAGCCGGGGATCGCACTCAAGAACGTGGACCGCAAGAACGTGGACCGCAAGGACTCGGACCGCAAGGACGCGGACCGGATGACCGTGCGGGGAGGGTCGTCCGTCGAGCGCCCGCCGGCGGTTCAGGTGCGGGAGACGACGCCGCAGCCCTGGTCGCGGTCCGCGCCCAGCTCACGGCTGCGGTCGTAGGGATCCGTGGTCGGCCCGGTCGGGGCCGCGCCCGTGGGCTCAGCCTCGGCCGTCGTCGAGAACTCGGGGTGCAGAAAGCCGTCGTAGACGTCGCAGGCGGAGTTGCCGATCGACTGCTCGTAGTTCCTGACGGTGATCTTCCCCGGGGTGACGATGTACTTGGCCGGATCGGAGAGTTCCACGTCGAGCACACGGCGGACGATGGTGCGCTCCACCTCGGTCGAGCCCTTCTCGGCGCGCACCACCGGGTAGACGAAGGTGTAGTCGGCGTGCACGGCGACGGAGGCGTGTTCACCCGCCTTGAACGTCATCCGGCCCCGGGTCTTGACCACATCGCCGACCACCTTCAGGTCGGCGGGGTCGAAGCGGCTGAACATCGCCAACGGGTCGTGCTGCTCGTCGGGCTTGCTCAGTGAGGTGTTCAGCCGGCTGACGAGGTCCGTCTGCCGGGGTTCGATCACCGCGAGCGCGGTCTCGGGACGTCCGCCGCGCAGCGTGACCGGGTCGAGGTTCGCGTCGACCAGGAGGTTCCTGGTCAGTTCCAGCGCCTTCGCCACCTTGGCCTTCGACAGCGATCCGACGGGCGTCGCCTTCGGCAGCACGATCCCGGCCGCGCCGTCGGCCCACTGCAAGGCCGGTGAGCCGAGGAACGGCTGTTCGAGCGTGGGCCGGTCGGGATCCACCGCGTCGGGAGCGGCGGTCGGCGCGGCGGTCTCGGCGGGCAGCGGCGACGCGGCGGCCACCGGGTCTCCGGCGCCGAACGGATCCCCGGGCAGCAGCGAAGGCCGCATGGCGACCACGGCCAGGGCGATCACGACGGGCAGGCCGAGGAACACCCACCGCCGCCGACGCTTCCGCGCGGCCGTGCCGTCCATCTCCTGCCAGGCCGGCCCGGTACGCCACCCCTCGGGCAGCTCCCCCCTGGCCTCCTGCTCCCGCAACCGCGCGGCCACCATCCGCGCCCTCGCGGACGGCTCCTTCGGAGCGGAGGAGGGTATCGCACGCTCACTGTCCTGGACGAACTTCGCCCATTCCTCATCGGATATGGAGCCGGGCTCATCGGACGGTCTGTCAGACACGCGCCTTCGGCCTCTCTGGGAGTCATTTGTCGGGCGACACAGCGTATGTCAGCCCGGATCGGACATGACAAGAGCGTGCCCCTCACTGCCCCGGTGACCTGCATGCGTGTGCGGGCGCCGGCATCGCCAACGCCCGCACACCGAAGAGCCCTTCCTAGCGCAGCACCACCCCCGCGCCCTCCACCACGTCCTCCGGCGGCAGGGCCACCACCCCCAGTTCCGCGCCGGAGGCGAGGAGGCGGTGGGTCGGGAGGATGCGGACGGTGTAGCCGTAGGGGCCGGTGCGGTCGAGGGCGAGGGGGCCCTCGTACGACCAGCGGCCCTCCAGGTCGGGGCCGCCCGTCGGTTTGAGGGGGACCGTCGTCGCGTCCGTGAGGTGGTCCTCCTCGTCGACCCGGCCGGAGACCGCCTGGACCTCGACGTCGTCGGGGGCCAGGTCGCCGAGGCCCACGCGGACGCGCAGGGAGAGCGTGGTGCCGAGTTCGGCCGTCGTCGTCGCGACCGACGTCTCGACGTGGTCGACCGTCACCGCGTGCCAGGCCGCGCGGACCTGGTGCTTCCAGGCGGCGAGATCGCGGGCGACGTCGGGGGTCATGGCGCGGTGGGCGTGGGCGGCCGGGGTGTAGAGGCGTTCCACGTACTCGCGGACCATACGGCCGGCCAGCACCTTCGGGCCGAGGAGGGTGAGGGTCTGGCGGACCATCTCGATCCAGCGGTCGGGCAGGCCGGACCGGCCGCGCTCGTAGAAGCGGGGCGTGATGCGCTGTTCCAGCAGGTCGTAGAGGGCCGCCGCCTCGATGTCGTCGCGGTGGTCGGGGTCGGTGCCGGCGCCGTCGGCCGTGGGGATCGCCCAGCCGAAGTCGGGCTGGAACCATTCGTCCCACCAGCCGTCCAGGACGGAGAGGTTGAGGCAGCCGTTGAGCGCCGCCTTCATGCCGGAGGTGCCGCAGGCCTCCAGGGGGCGCAGGGGGTTGTTCAGCCAGATGTCGCAGCCGGGGTACAGCTTCTGGGCCATCCCCATGCCGTAGTCGGGGAGGAAGACGATGCGATGGCGTACGCGCGGGTCGTCGGCGAACCTGACCAGTTCCTGGACCAGGCGTTTGCCGCCGTCGTCCGCCGGGTGCGCCTTGCCGGCCACGACGATCTGGATGGGGTGCTCGGGATGGAGGAGCAGCTCCGTCAGCCGGTCGCGGTCGCGCAGCATCAGCGTCAGGCGTTTGTAGGACGGGACCCGGCGGGCGAAGCCGATGGTGAGGACGTCCGGGTCCAGGGCGCCGTCGATCCAGCCCAGCTCCGCGGTGCCCGCGCCCCGTTGCCGCCAGGACGCGCGCAGCCGCCGCCGTACCTCCACCACGAGTTGTTCGCGCAGATCGCGGCGCAGTTCCCAGATGTCCTGGTCGGGGATGTCCGTGACGGCGTCCCAGCGGTCGGAGCCGCCGACGCTCAGGGCGTCCTCGGCGCGCTCGGCGCCGACCTGCCGGGCGCCGAGGCGCAGCACCTCCGGGGCCACCCAGGAAGGGGCGTGCACACCGTTGGTGACGGAGGTGATCGGCACCTCCTCGGGGTCGAAGCCGGGCCACAGGCCGGAGAACATCTCCCTGCTCACGCGGCCGTGCAGCAGGGACACGCCGTTGGCGCGCTGGGCCAGGCGCAGGCCCATCACGGCCATGTTGAACAGGTTCGGCTCGCCGCCCGGGTAGGTCTCCATGCCGAGGCGCAGGATGCGGTCGACGTCCATCCGCGGCAGTTCGGCGTCGGGGCCGAAGTGCCGGGCGACGAGAGCGCGGTCGAAGCGGTCGATGCCGGCCGGGACGGGGGTGTGGGTGGTGAAGACCGTCCCGGCGCGGACGGCTTCCAGCGCCGGGTCGAAGTCCAGTCCGGCGTCGGCGAGTTCGGCGATCCGTTCCAGGCCGAGGAAGCCGGCGTGGCCCTCGTTGGTGTGGAAGACCTCGGGCGGGGCGTGGCCGGTGAGGCGGCAGTACGTCCGTACCGCCCGGACACCTCCTATGCCCAGCAGCATCTCCTGGAGGAGGCGGTGTTCGCTGCCGCCGCCGTAGAGCCGGTCGGTCACCCCGCGTTCGCCGAGGTCGTTCTCCTCGACGTCGGAGTCGAGCATGAGGAGCGGGACGCGGCCGACCTGGGCCAGCCAGATCCGGGCGTGCAGCGACTTCCCGCCGGGCAGGGCGAGGGAGACCTGCGCGGGGGAGCCGTCGTCCTCCCGCAGGAGGGTGACCGGCAGCTCGTTGGGGTCGAGGACGGGGTAGTGCTCCTGCTGCCAGCCGTCCCGGGAGAGCGACTGGCGGAAGTAGCCGTGCCGGTAGAGCAGGCCCACCCCGATCAGCGGCACGCCCAGGTCGCTGGCCGCCTTGAGGTGGTCGCCGGCGAGGATGCCGAGGCCGCCGGAGTACTGGGGGAGCGCGGCCGTGATGCCGAACTCGGGCGAGAAGTAGGCGACGGCGGCGGGCAGCCCGGCGGTGGGGGGCTGTGCCTGGTACCAGCGGTCGCCGGTCACGTAGTCGTGCAGGTCGTCGGCGGCGGCGGTGAGCCGGCGCAGGAAACGGCGGTCCTCGGCGAGTTCGGCGAGCCGTGCGGGGCGCACGGTGCCGAGGAGTCTCACCGGGTCGCGGTCGGCGGTGGCCCAGCGTTCGGGATCGACGGACTGGAAGAGGTCGCGGGTCTCCGCGTGCCAGGACCAGCGCAGGTTGCGGGCCAGGTCGCTGAGTGGCCGGAGGGGTTCGGGGAGGAGGGGTCGGACGGTGAATCGACGGATCGCCTTCACATTCCACCTCGGCGTGCGTGAGGAAGAGACGCACGGCGGTGTGCGTCACGTCTTTCGTAGAAGGTACCGGCGTCGGCGTCGGCGTCGCTGAGGGCTGGCCGCCCCCGAACCCGCGCTTTTCGGCCTGAAGGATCTCCCGCTCGATCGGCGGACGGGGTGAAGCGGCCTGACGCGGCGCTCTTCGGGCGAGGCCGGGCACGTCACCGGAAGGCCGAAAAATTACCCTTTCACCCTCGCAGGCCACCTTGTGGCAGTTCGCCCCGCACGAGAGGCTGTAGCCGAGTCGAGGAGGGGAACTCGAACCATGGCACGGACGCGAACACGGCGTCTGCGCCGGGCGGGGGGCCTGACCGCGGTCGTCACGACCGTGGTGCTGTCGGCCGTCACCCTGCCCGCGCACGCCGCACCGGAGGGCACGTCGCTCGCCGCACCGGAGGGCACGTCGCTCGCCGCACCGGAGGGGACATCGCTCGCCGCCCGGGGCGCTCCGATACTCGGCGCCGGTCTGCCCGGCGCCGTCGGCGGAAGCTATCTCGTCACGCTGAAGGGGGACCTGAAGGCGTCGTCGGCGGCCGGACGACGCCTCGTCAGCGGGTATGGGGCGACCATCAGCCACACCTACGGCACGGTGCTCAACGGGTTCGCCGTCGAGGCCGACGAGAGACAGGCGCGGCGGCTCGCGGCCGACCCGGAGGTGGCCTCGGTCGTCCAGGACACGCGTGTGACGCTGGACGTGGTCGGGAGGAACCCGCCGTCCTGGGGGCTGGACCGCGTCGACCAGCCGAGCCGGCCGCTGGACGGCAGCTACAGCTGGCCGAAGTCCGCGGGCGCCGGCGTGACGGTGTATGTGATCGACACCGGCGTCCGGATCACGCACGCCGACTTCGGCGGCCGGGCGAGGTACGGCTGGGACTTCGTGGGCGGTGACCGGATCGCCTCCGACGGCAACGGACACGGCACGCACGTGGCCGGCACGGTCGCGGGCGCGAGCCTCGGCGTGGCCAAGAAGGCCCAGGTGGTCGCGGTGCGGGTGCTCGACGACTCCGGTGCGGGCACGTCCGCGCAGGCCATCGCGGGCATCGACTGGGTCACCCGGCACGCGCACAAGCCCGCGGTCGCCAACCTCAGTCTGGGCGGCGGCTACAACGCGGCGCTGGACGCCGCCGTGCGCACCTCCATCCGGTCCGGCGTCACCTACACCGTCGCCGCGGGCAATCTGGGGCAGCCGGCCGCCCTGCACTCCCCGGCCGATGTGCGGGAGGCCATCACGGTCGGGGCCACCGACCGCAAGGACGCCAGGGCGGGCTTCTCCAACTACGGCTCCGCACTCGACCTGTTCGCGCCGGGCGTGTCGATCACCTCCGCGTCGTACGCGAGCGACACCGGCAAGGCGGCGTACTCGGGTACGTCGATGGCGGCGCCGCACGCGGCGGGCGCGGCCGCGTTACACCTCGCCGACCACCCGAGGGCCACGCCCGCGCAGGTCGCGAGGGCCTTGGTCGCGGGGGCCGCGAACGGCAAGGTCTCCGGCCGCGGGCCCGGTTCGCCGAACAAACTCCTCCAGGTCCCACCCTTCCGGTGACGGAGCGCCAGAACCGGCCCCGTTCCCCGCGAACGGGGCCGGTCTTGTGCGTAGACATACGCGCGAGTAGTTAACAAAGTGCCGGATTGCTCACCCGAATAGGGTGGAAGGCTCCTCCGGTACTCCCTCGCAGGACCCCCTCCCCACCACATCCATCCGCCTACCCCCCGTTGATGCGGACAGGAGCGGTCATGCCAGCCAGGCACCACCCGTCAACACCCCCGACGACCCGCCCCGAGCACGCCCCGAACGCCCCGAACGCCCCGAACGCCCCGAACGCCCCGAACGCCCCGAACGCCCCGAACGCCACGCACGGCACGAACGCCACGCACGGCACGAGCGGAACGCACGGCACAAGCACCACGAGCGGCACGAGCAGCACGCACGCACAGAACGCCCCGCATTCCCCGCACTCCCCGCACTCCCCGCACGGCGGCGACGCCGAGCAGCTCGCGCCCGCCGTCGGGCGCATACCCGTCCTCGACGTCCGCCCACTCGTCCAGCAGGGGCGCCGGCCCGCCAAGGCGGTCGTCGGCGAGACGTTCGAGGTCTCGGCGACCGTGTTCCGGGAGGGCCACGACGCCGTCGCCGCCAACGTCGTCCTGCGCGATCCGCAGGGCAGGCCCGGTCCGTGGACGCCGATGCGCGAACTCGCCCCCGGCACCGACCGCTGGGGCGCGGACGTCACCGCGGACGCGACGGGCCGCTGGACGTACACCGTGGAGGCGTGGAGCGATCCGGTCGCCACCTGGCGGCGCCACGCCCGCATCAAGATCCCCGCCGGGATGGACACCGAGCTGGTCCTCGAAGAGGGCGCGAGTCTCCACGAACGGGCCGCCGCGGCGGCGCCGAAGGGGCCCGACCGGGTCGTGCTGCGGGCCGCGGTCGACGCCCTGCGCGACGAGACCCGCCCGCCCGTCTCCCGGCTGGCCGCAGCGCTGACGCCGCAGGTCGACGCCGTGCTCGGCCGGCGCCCGCTGCGGGAACTGGTCACCGCGTCCGAGCCGCTGCCGCTGCTCGTCGAGCGGGAACGGGCCCTGTACGGCGCGTGGTACGAGTTCTTCCCCCGCTCCGAGGGCACCCGCGAGCGCCCGCACGGCACCTTCCGCACCGCCGCCCGCAGACTGCCCGCGATCGCGGCGATGGGCTTCGACGTCGTCTATCTGCCGCCGATCCACCCCATCGGCACCACGTTCCGCAAGGGCCGCAACAACACCCTCGACCCCGGTCCGGACGACGTCGGCGTGCCGTGGGCGATCGGCTCGCCGGAGGGCGGGCACGACGCCGTCCACCCGGAGCTGGGCACGCTGGAGGACTTCGCGTGGTTCGTGGAACGGGCGCGCGAGCTGGGGCTGGAGATCGCCCTCGACTTCGCCCTGCAGTGCTCCCCGGACCACCCCTGGGTGCAGAAGCACCCCGAGTGGTTCCATCACCGGCCCGACGGGACGATCGCCTATGCCGAGAACCCGCCGAAGAAGTACCAGGACATCTACCCGATCGCCTTCGACGCCGACATGGACGGCCTCGTCGCGGAGACCCTGCGCGTGCTGCGGCACTGGATGTCGTACGGGGTGCGGATCTTCCGCGTCGACAACCCGCACACCAAGCCGGTCGTGTTCTGGGAGCGGGTCATCGGGGAGATCAACGCCGCCGACCCGGACGTGATCTTCCTGGCCGAGGCCTTCACCCGGCCCGCGATGATGCGCACGCTCGGCCAGATCGGCTTCCAGCAGTCCTACACGTACTTCACCTGGCGCAACACCAAGCAGGAGCTGACGGAGTACCTCACGGAGCTGTCGGGGGACGCCGCCGCCTCCATGCGGCCCAACCTCTTCGCCAACACCCCCGACATCCTGCACGAGTACCTCCAGCACGGCGGGCGGGCCGCCTTCGCGATCCGTGCCGTGCTCGCGGCCACCCTCTCCCCCACCTGGGGCGTCTACAGCGGCTACGAACTCTGTGAGAACACCCCGCTCAAGCCGGGCAGCGAGGAGTATCTCGACTCGGAGAAGTACCAGCTCAAACCCCGTGACTGGGACACCCCCGACAGTCTCGCGCCCCTCATCACGAGGCTCAACGCGATCCGGCGGGCCGCGCCCGCCCTGCGGCAGCTGCGCGATCTGCACTTCCATCCCACCGACAAGGAAGCGGTGATCGCCTACTCCAAGCGGAGTGCGAAGGCGAGCGGTTCGAACACGGTTGTGGTGGTCGTCAACCTCGATCCCCACCACACCCAGGAGGCCACGGTCTCGTTGAACATGCCACAACTCGGCCTGGACTGGCACGAGTCGGTACCGGTGCGCGACGAGCTCACCGGCGAGACCTATCACTGGGGCAGGGCCAACTACGTGCGCCTCGAACCGGGCACCCGGCCCGCGCACGTACTCACCGTCCTGCGACCGTCCACCCCGCAGATCGGAGGGTCACCCACACCATGAGCGTCAACGAACCTGTTCCGGACACCTTCGAGGACACTCCCGCCAAGGACCGCGACCCCGAGTGGTTCAAACGCGCCGTGTTCTACGAGGTCCTCGTCCGTTCCTT
>NZ_JBSFEV010000023.1:48001-153503 GCF_053594615.1 Streptomyces sp. NPDC001858 | reverse complement strand
CTCGACTCCACGGTCTGGATCGACCTGCGGCGCATCCTGCACGAGGTGGACCCGGGCGCCGAGTGGGCCGCTGCCCCCGGCCCCCCGCCGCCCCTTTAGGAGCGCGGGGAACTGCGCGACCAGCCACGACGACGCCGCAGCGGAACGACGGCACATCGCGGCATCGCCGGGACGGCAGAGCGCTCAGCCGTCCCGGCGGTGCCGGCCGCTCGTGGCCTCACCGTGCTCCGCAGCCAGCGCCGCCTTGCGTTCCTCTTCGGCCTTCTCCTCCGCCTCCATCTCCGCGAACACGTCGATCGGCGCGGGCGCCTTCGCGAGGAAGACCCAGGTCAGCCAGACGGCGAGCAGGAACGGCGGGATCTTCAGGGCCACCAGCACCCAGCCCAGCTGCTCGGTGTTCGCCCACCAGTACAGCGGGAAGAGGATCGCGCACTTGGCGAGCAGGATCAGCCCCCACGCCCAACTGGCCTTGGCGTACGCCGCCTTGCGCCCCGGGTTGCGGGTCCGCCAGGACAGGTTCTCCTTGAAGACCGGGCCGAGGATCAGACCGATCAGCGGCACCCCGCACAGCGTGGTGATGATGTACGCCAGCGCCAGCCCGAGCGTGTAGAGCATGCCCGGCAGATAGAAGTCCTTGGCGTTGCCGGTCATCATCGCGAAGACGACGCCGAAGGCGACGCCGAAGACCCCGCTGAAGGCGTGCTTGACCGTGTCCTTCATCGCCAGGCGGACCACGACCAGGATCAGCGACACCGCGATCGCGGCGATCGCGGCCATGTGCAGGTCCTTGTTGATCGTGAAGATCGTGACGAAGAGCAGGCCTGGCACCACGGTCTCGACCATGCCCCGCACGCCGCCGAACGCCTCGAACAGGGCGGCCTCGGTCACCGCCCGGGCGTCGGCCGCGGCAGTGTCCTCCGCGGTCGTGTCTTCGGTCGGCTTGTCGAGCGACGTCACCGGCTACTCCCTACCCAGGGGTCTCAGTTCGTACTTGGGGTTGAACAGCACCCGGCGGCCCCGGCTCATGGAGACCCGCCCCGATGCGATGAGCCTGCGCCCCGGCTCTATGCCCACTATGGAGCGTCTGCCCAGCCACACCACGTCGAGCGCGGCGGTGCCGTCGAACAGCTCGGCTTCCAGGGCGGGGACTCCGGCGCGCGGCCGCAGAGTGACCGTGCGCAAGGTACCAGTAACCGTGACGATCTGCCGGTCCTGGCAGTCTCCGATCCGCGTGCAACCGGCCGTCTCGGCGTCCTCGCGCAATTCCTCGGACTCCAGGTCCTCCTGCGACGAGGACAGCCGGTCGAGCATGCGCCGGAACCGCCCCACCGGCTTTTCGGAACGAGGAACAGCACTCATGTCTGAAGCGTACCGGGGCGCACCGACAGAGCCGTAGCCCCTGCCGAAGTCAGGCCACTGAAGTCGGCAGCGCCCTGAAGGGGCGCGGGGCGCTGACATCTGCGGCTCCGCCGCGCGGGCGCAACCAGCCACGACGACGCCGCAGCGGAACGACGGCACATCGCGGCACTACCAGCGGAGCGCTCAGCGCTCGAACCGATAGCCCATCCCTGGCTCCGTGACGAAGTGCTTGGGATGCGAGGGGTCCGCCTCGAGCTTCCGTCTCAGCTGCGCCATGTACACCCGCAGGTAGTTCGTCTCCGTCCCGTACGACGGCCCCCACACCTCCTGCAGCAGCTGTTTCTGGCTGACCAGCCGGCCGGCGTTGCGCACCAGCACCTCCAGCAGATGCCACTCCGTGGGCGTCAGCCGGACGTCCTTCCCGGCCCGGTTGACCTTCTTCGCGGCCAGGTCGACGGTGAACCCGTCCGTCTCCACCAGCACCTCGTCCTCACCGCTCCCGGGGGGTTCGGCCCTGCGGACGGCGGCCCGCAGCCGGGCCAGCAGCTCGTCCATGCCGAACGGTTTGGTGACGTAGTCGTCGGCGCCCGCGTCGAGCGCCTCGACCTTCTCGTCCGAGGAGTGCCGGGCGGACAGCACCAGGATCGGCACCCTGGTCCAGCCGCGCAGCCCCTTGATCACCTCCACGCCGTCCATGTCCGGCAGGCCCAGGTCGAGGACGATCACGTCCGGGTGGCGTGCGGCGGCGAGCCGGAGGGCGGTGGCGCCGTCGTGCGCCGCGTCCACCTCGTACTTGCGGGCCTTGAGGTTGATCACCAGGGCGCGCACGATCTGCGGCTCGTCGTCGATCACGAGCACCCTCGTGGGGGTCTGGGGTGTCCCCCCAGCCGGGCTCAGCATGAGGCCTGCCTTTCGGGTCGTACGGTGTGCAGCTCGAGGCGCGGTCCGGCCGCCGCGCGGACGGTGAGCACCATGGTGAGGCCGCCGCCGGGGGTGTCCTCGGCGTTCAGGGTGCCGCCCATGGCTTCGGCGAAGCCACGCGCGACGGCGAGGCCGAGCCCCACGCCGGCTCCGCGCGGGGCGTCGCCATGGCGTTGGAAGGGCGCGAATATCCGTTCCTTGGCCTCGTCGGGGACGCCGGGCCCGCGGTCCACGACGCGTACCTCGACCCGGTCGGACATCGCGCTCGCCGACACCAGCACGGGCTCGCCGCCCGGACTGTACTTGACGGCGTTCTCCACGAGATTGGCCACCGACCGCTCCAGCAGTCCCGCGTCCACGGCGACCATGGGCAGCGTCTCCGGGATGTCCAGCTCCACGCTCTCCGCCGGATCCGGGACCCCGCCGAGCGCCATCGGCACGACCTCGTCGAGGTCGATCTCCCGGATGATCGGCGTGACCGTACCGGTCTGGAGGCGGGACATGTCCAGCAGGTTGCCCACCAGGTGGTCGAGGCGGTCCGCGCCGTCCTCGATACCCTCCAGCAGCTCGGCGCGGTCCTCCTCGGACCAGGCCACGTCGTCGGATCTGAGGCTCGACACCGACGCCTTGATGCCGGCCAGCGGGGTCCGCAGATCGTGGCTGACGGCGGCCAGCAGGGCCGTGCGGATGCGGTTGCCCTCGGCCAGCGCGCGGGCCTGCTCGGCCTCCTCCTGCAACCGCCGCCGGTCCAGCACGACGACGGCCTGCGCGGCGAACGCGGCCAGCACCCGGCGGTCCTCCGCGGGCAGCACCCGCCCGGTGAGCGCCAGCGCCAGGTGGTCGCCGACCGGCACGTCCACGTCCGCCTCCTCGGGCCGCTCGACCGGGGGTCCGAAGCCGACGTGGCCCGCGCGGGTCCACGGCGATCTGTCGTCCGCCCGCTCCAGCAGCGCCGCCGACTCCATGCCGAAGGTCTCGCGCACCCGCTCCAGCAGCGCCTCCAGGCTGGTCTCGCCCCGCAGCACGTTGCCCGCCAGGTAGGACAGGATCTCCGACTCGGCCCGCAGCCGGGCAGCCTGGTGCGTACGCCGGGCCGCCAGGTCCACCACCGACGCGACCGAGACGCCCACCCCGACGAAGATCACGATGGCGACGATGTTCTTCGGGTCGGCGATCGTCCATCTGTGCAGGGGCGGTGTGTAGAAGTAGTTCAGCAGGAGCGAGCCCACGGCCGCCGAGGCCAGCGCGGGCAGCAGTCCGCCGAGCAGCGCCGCCGCGACCGTCACCGCCAGGAACAGCAGCATGTCGTTGGCGAGGCCGAGGTGGACGGTGTTCAGCAGCAGCGCCAGCAGCACCGGCCCCACCACGCCGACCAGCCAGCCCCAGATGATCCGGGCCCGCCCGAGCCGGGCGCCCCGGGCCACCGGCAGCCCACGCCCCCGCGCGACCTCGTCGTGGGTGACGATGTGCACGTCGAGGTCGGACCCCGACTCCCTGGCGACCGTCGCGCCGACCCCGGGCCCGAAGACGTACTGCCAGGTCTTGCGGCGGGAGGAGCCGAGCACGATCTGCGTGGCGTTGACCCCGCGGGCGAAGTCGAGCAGCGCGGCCGGTATGTCGTCGCCGACCACATGATGGAAGGTGCCGCCCAGGTCCTCGACCAGGGTGCGCTGGACCGCCAGCTCCTTCGGCGAGGCCGAGGTCAGCCCGTCGCTGCGCGCGATGTACACGGCGCTCACCTCGCCGCCGGCGCCCTTCTCCGCCAGCCGCGCCGCCCGCCGGATCAGGGTGCGCCCCTCCGGGCCGCCGGTGAGCCCGACCACGATCCGCTCGCGCGAACCCCAGATCGCCGACACCCGGTGCTCGCTGCGGTACTCCTTCAGGTACTCGTCGACCCGGTCGGCCACCCAGAGCAGGGCCAGCTCCCGCAGTGCGGTGAGGTTGCCGGGCCGGAAGTAGTTGGACAGGGCCGCGTCGACCTTGTCGGGCTGGTAGATGTTGCCGTGCGCCATGCGCCGTCGCAGCGCCTGCGGTGACATGTCGACCAGTTCGATCTGGTCGGCGCGCCGGACGAACTCGTCGGGCACGGTCTCCTGCTGCCGTACGCCCGTGATGGACTCCACGACGTCGCCGAGGGACTCCAGGTGCTGGATGTTGACCGTGGAGATCACGTCGACGCCGGCGGCGAGCAGCTCCTCCACGTCCCGCCAGCGCTTGGCGTTGCGCGAGCCGGGGACGTTGGTGTGGGCGAGTTCGTCCACCAGGGCGACCTGCGGGGCACGGGAGAGGACCGCGTCCACGTCCATCTCGGTGAAGACGCCGCCCCGGTACTGCAGCTCCCGGCGCGGGATCTGTTCCAGGCCGTGCAGCATCACCTCGGTGCGCGGCCGCTGGTGATGCTCGACGAAAGCCACCACGCAGTCGGTGCCGCGCTCCACCCGTCGGTGGGCCTCGGACAGCATGGCGTACGTCTTGCCGACGCCCGGTGCCGCACCGAGGTAGATCCGAAGCTTGCCGCGTGCCATGGCCTCATTGTCTTCCAGTGACTGCTGCGTACGCAGCGTCGACCCTACGGCCAACAGTTCCGACATAAGGGACGTGCTCAGGGGCGAGGGGTGCCTTTGACGCAACCCTGACGCGGCGAGACGATCACCCGCGCCCCTCAGCCCTTCATCGGACGAGCCCCCCGAATCGGTTCACGCGGATCGGTTCAGGCGGATCGGCTCAGGCGGATCGGCTCAGGCGCTTCGGATCATGCCGGATTGTCTCCGTGGGTCAGCGTCTCCCAGGCGACGAAGAGGTTGTTGCTGCCGGCCGGGCGGTTCTGCAGGGTCAGCGTCTGCGTGTTGGTCATCGCGATCCCCAGCCGGTTGTGCAGCGCGTTGTATCCGACCTCGGTGACCGGGCCGAGCCCCGTCGTCAGGGAGCCGCCGCACAGCCAGCTCGGGACGGCCGTGCCGAGCTGGTACTTGGACTGGAAGCCGAGGGCCTGCCGCAGCCGTTCGCCGACGTCGGTGCCGTACAGGTCCTGGCCCTGGATCCGGCTGGTCTCGGCGACGTGCGAGATCGCGGAGATGCCGTAGCCGGTGTGGGTGAGGTCCCGGCAGGTCTCCTGGGTCAGCCCGGTGACGAAGGTGCCCTGCCCCTGCCAGTAGGCGACGATCTTGTCCCGGGTGTTCAGGTTCTGGCTCGGCACGGTCTTCGGCAGCTCACCGTCGGAGGCGAGGTAGACGTAGGCGGCCGTGCGGGTGCGGAACCTCGCCATGGCCTTGTCGTACGACGCCCGGTCCTCCAGGAAGACCGAGATGCCGACGGCGGCCTCCATCATCGACAGCTCCCAGTTGCCGTTGGAGTGGGAGCCGTTGATGATCTCGGGCAGGTAGACGTCCCGGAGCATGGTCGCGAAGCGGCCCGAGCCGGCCCAGCCGCCGGTGTACGTGTACTTGATGATCTCGGCGGCCTTCGGCCAGGACGAGCCCGCCCAGCCGGTCTGCAGCGGCGCGTTGCTGTTGGTGTGGTCCTTGATCACGCCCGACCAGGCGTCCATCAGCTCGATGGCCTTCTTCGCGTACCGCTCGTCGCGCGTGACGTACCAGGCGAGCGCGTCGGTGTAGGCGGCGAGGGCGTCCTCTCGCTCGTCCGTGCAGCCGTTGTTGGGGTTGGAGTAGGGCCCGCACTCGACGACCGCGCGGGGTTTGGGGGTGCGGCTCAGGTTGGCGTACTTGCTCGCCAGCAGCTGGTCGAAGGCGCCTTTCCAGGGCTGGGCCGCGGAGTCGACCTTGCCCCGGACGAAGTCCAGCTGCGCCCGGGAGACGGTGACGCCGGGATGGGCGAAGGTGGTGGGCGCGGCTTGGGCCCGGGGGGCGTTCGGGGACGCGAGAGCGCCCAGGACGAGAGCGGTGACGGTCACAAGGAATGCGGTTCGACGCACAGCGGCTCCGTTTCTGGTTCTTGTATATGAACACAGAGCGCCCTTATGAACTCAGGCGTTGAGCGGAGACCATAGGTCCAGACCAATTGACCGTCAAGAGTTCGCGCACGGGAAAGACCTGGGGAGGGCCCGGGAAGGACCGGGGGAAGGACCTGGGAAGGGACATGCCAAAGGGCCGCACCCCTTGAGGGGTACGGCCCTTTCCGCCGAGCGGCTGTCGGACTATCGGACCTCGGTGATCTCCGGTCCGCGCTGCAGCTGGCCCATGCCGCCGGAGAAGCGCGAGCCCTCCTCCTGCTGCTGGACGCCCTCGGGCACCATCTGCGCGTCGTTCGGCAGCTTGAGGACGATCGGGTCCCGGGGCGCCATCGGGCCTTCGCCGCGGACCACGACCGTGTCCCGGAAGATGTTCTCCAGCAGACCGGCCGCCTGCGGCTGCACCGCGCCCTGGCCCGAGATCACCCCGCGCAGGAACCAGCGGGGACCGTCCACGCCGACGAACCGCACGACGTGGAAGCCGCTCTTGCCGTCCGGCAGCTGCACCGGCACCTGGGCCCGCAGCTCCCAGCCCAGCGGACCCTCGACCTCGTCGACGATGCCGCCCTGCTGGGTGATGCCGGAGCCGATCTCCTCGCGCACCTCGCCCCAGATGCCCTCGCGCTTGGGAGCCGCGAAGGCCTGCAGCTGGATGGCGCTGTCGCGCAGCACGACGGTCGCCGCGACGATCGCGTCACCGGCGACCTCGACCCGCAGTTCCATGCCGTCGACCCCGGGCACGAAGATCCCGCCGAGGTCCACGCGGCCGTCGGCCGGATCGCGCACCTCCGAGTCGTCCCAGGGCCCGTCGGGCCTCGGCTCGGGCTCGAGCCGCACGCGCTCGCGTGCGCCCTCGTCCTCGCCCTCTACGTCGTCCGCCTCAGTGTCGACACTGTCGACGACCTGCTCGGCCTCGCCGGCCGCGTCCTCGGCGGCACCCTTCTTCTTGCGACGTCCGAACACGTCACTGTCCTTCCCGGTCGGATACGACCGAAGCGTATCGATTCCCACCCGTCGCGCCGCCCTCGGCGGCCGAACCGCTTGTACCGCTTGCGTCGCCCACGGCGGCATGCCCGCCGGTGGACCCGAAGCCCCCTGCGGCCCGCGCCGAGTCGGGAAGCTCCGCCACCTCCTGGAAGCGGACCCTCTCGACCTGCTGGACGACCAGTTGGGCAATCCGGTCGAAGCGCTCGAACCGCACGGACTCGCGCGGGTCGAGATTCACCACGATCACCTTGATCTCCCCACGGTACCCGGCATCAACCGTCCCCGGGGCATTCACGAGGGCGACGCCGCACCGTGCGGCGAGCCCCGAACGCGGGTGCACGAAGGCCGCGTACCCCTCCGGCAGCGCGATGCACACGCCCGTGGGCAGGACGGCCCGCTCCCCCGGCGCGAGTTCCCGGCTCTCCGTGGTGCGCAGATCGGCTCCCGCGTCCCCCGGGTGTTCGTACGTCGGAAGCGGTACGTCGGGGTCGACGCGCCGGATCTGGACGTTCAGGGAGTCACGGCTCACGGGTTCACCTCGAAGGCACGGCTGCGCCTGATCCGGTCCGGGTCGCTCATGGCGGCCTGGATCTCCTGCTCACGGCCATGGCTGACGAAATGCTCCACCGCGACCTCGACGAAGAGCGCGTCGGCGCGGACGGCGACCGGACCGTCGGGGCCGCCGATCCGCCCGGTGGCGGTCGAGTAGATCTTGCGCCTGGCCACCGCGGTCACCTCGGCCTCCAGGTGGAGCGTGGCGCCGACGGGCACGGGCTCGACGAAGTCGGTCTCCAGCCGTCCGGTCACGGCGATCGTCCGCAGCAGCCAGTTCAGCGAGCCCAGCGTCTCGTCCAGGGCGGTGGCCAGGACCCCGCCGTGCGCGAGACCGGGCGCGCCCTGGTGGGCGGGCTGGACGGTGAACTCGGCCGTGACGGTCACCCCCTCGCCGGCCCGCGCCTCCAGATGCAGCCCGTGGGCCTGCTCGCCGCCACATCCGAAACACTGTTCGTAGTGGGCGCCGAGCAGCTCGCCGGGCGCCGGAGCGTCGGGGTGCCGAACGGGTTTCACGGCATCGGCCGGAGGCTCAAGAGCTGGGGAAGTACCACTCACAGCCGCAGACCTTACCCGCGCGTCCGGTGTATCCGGGCACCGTGCCAAGCTTGGCTCCATGCAGCTCTCCGCCACCCCGTACGAAGAACGTCTCACCGCCCCGCGCTCCTGGTGGTTCGTCTCGTTCCTCGTGGGCGTCTCCATGGCCCTGATCCTGCTGCCCTTCGGCACCCTGCCGTTGCTCGGCGGCCTGGTGGGCGGCACCGCGGCCGCGGCGGTCGTGGCCAGTTCCTACGGATCCCTCCGCATCCGCGTGGTGGGCGACTCGCTCATCGCGGGCGAGGCGAAGATCCCGGTCACGGCCCTGGGCGAGGCGGAGATCCTGGACCCGGAGGAGGCGCGCGCCTGGCGCACGTACAAGGCCGACACCCGCGCCTTCCTGCTGCTGCGCGCCTATATCCCGAGGGCGCTGAAGGTGGAGGTCATCGACCCGGCCGACCCCACGCCGTATCTGTACCTGTCGACGCGGGAGCCGGAGCGCCTGGCGCAGGCCCTGAAGGCGGCGCGGGAGACGGCCGCGTAGCCGAGCGCCCAGCCCCGCCGGACGGCCCCGGCAGACCTCCGCAGACCTCCGCCGGCCTCGGCGAACCTCAGCCCCGGAAGCCCTTCAGCCCCCGAGCTCTCCGGGGTTCTCGGGGTTCTCGGGGTTGCCGGGGTTCAAGGGGTGCGTGGGGATCTCCCCGACGGCCAGTGGATCCGCCGGCTTCTCCAGCGGCGGCAGTTCGGGCAGCGCGTCCCACGGCACCTGGATCTTCCTCAGGTCGGCCCGGACCTTCGCGGCCACGCGCCGGGTGTCGCGCCGGTTCATGACCGCTCCGACGGCGGCCCCGACCATGAAGGGCATCAGGTTCGGCAGGTCGCGGACCATGCGCTTCATGATCTGCTGGCGCAGCTCGCGCTTCATCTGCCCGCCGAGCGCCGAGTTGACCGACGCCGGCTTCAGGACGTCGATCCCGCGTTCGCCCGACCAGGAGCGCAGGTACGCGGTACTGCGGTCCTTGAGGTTGCCAGGCGGTCGCACGCCGTAGACCTCGTGGAGTTCGGCGATCAGTTTCAGTTCGACCGCCGCGACCCCGGTGATCTCCGCCGCCAGTTCGGTCGGCATCGCGGGCGGCACGGGAAGCATGGCCGCCGCCCCGATGCCCGCTCCGACGGTGGACGTGGCGTTCGCCGCGCCCGTCACGAGCTTGTCCGCGAGCTGCTCGGGGCCGAGGCCCGGGAACTGTCTGCGGAGCGTCTGAAGGTCCCGTACGGGGATCCGCGGGGCGATCTCGATGATCCGGTCGGCGAGGTGCGCCAGCCCCGCCCTGGCGCGGTCACCGCCCTTGCGGACGCCTTCCCGGGCCAGGCCGGTGGCCTTCTCCCGGATGACCGCCGCCCGTCGCCTTGCGACGGGGGCGGCATTCCGCGTCGGCACCGGGCGGTCACCCCGGTCGGTCGCGGGTTCGAGCGAGGCCGATCCTGCCGGGATCTCTCCCGTACCGGATGAGCCTCGCTCGTCGTCACGCACGCCGTGAGGGCCGCGGGAGGGCCCTTTGTCCGTTCCCCGCAGGGGGAAGCGGCGCTTCCGAGGAGGGGTCGAGCCAGTCACGGCCGACCCGTCCTCAGTCGCAGTCGCGGCAGATCGGCTGACCGTTCTTCTCCCGGGCCAGCTGGCTGCGGTGGTGCACCAGGAAGCAGCTCATGCAGGTGAACTCGTCCTGCTGCTTCGGCAGTACCCGGACAGCCAGCTCCTCATTGGAGAGGTCTGCACCGGGCAGCTCGAGCCCTTCCGCGGCCTCGAACTCGTCGACGTCGACTGCGGAGGCGGACTTGTCGTTCCGCCTGGCCTTCAGCTCTTCAAGGCTGTCGGAATCCACGTCGTCATCGGTCTTGCGTGGGGTGTCGTAATCGGTAGCCATTTCGCCTCTCCCCCTCTGGGTGTCTGCGGTGTCTCCAGCGCACGTAACGCGTGAGAGGCCGGACTTGTGCCCGCCTCGAGGCGGAGATTTTGCCTCACATCAAGGTCTGTTACTCAATCGACACCCAACCGAACTCCTCACGAGTGATCGGCATGGATGGCGATCGGGACCGTACACGGTCCGAATGCCGCACTTCAAAGGCGTCTCACCGTGTACTTCCCGTGATCAGGACCCCCGAAAACCCGGATTTTCCGGGCCTTACGGTGGCATTCATGATCACGGAGAGTAGATGGCCGGAAATTCGCCCTTGTGATCGATCACACACGGGAAAGCCCAGTTGGAGCCCAGAAAATTCCGCGCAAAGCGAACATCCCCGCGGGTGTCGGCGCAATGATCTCAGACAGGCAAGGTGACTCGCATCACCAGCCCACCCCCTTCGCGCGGCTGGGCCGCGATATGGCCGCCGTGCGCCCGCGCCACGGACCGCACGATGGACAGGCCGAGCCCGACGCCCTTGTCGCTGCCCGTCCGCTCCGTACGCAGCCGACGGAAGGGCTCGAACAGGTTGTCGATCTCATACGCCGGCACGACCGGCCCGGTGTTCGACACGACCAGGACTGCCTGGCCGTGCTGGATCTCGGTGGTCACCTCGACCCAGCCGCCCTCGGGCACGTTGTACCGTACGGCGTTCTGTACGAGGTTCAAGGCGATCCGCTCCAACAGCACGCCGTTGCCCTGGACGACCGCGGGTTTGTGCTCGCCCCGGATCACCACGCCCTTGGCCGCCGCCTCCCCGTGCACCTGGTCGATGGCCTGCTCGGCGACCTCGGCGAGGTCGACCGGCTTGCGCTCGACGATCTGGTTGTCGCTGCGGGCCAGCAGCAGCAGACCCTCGACCAGCTGTTCGCTGCGCTCGTTGGTGGCCAGCAGCGTCTTGCCGAGCTGCTGCAGCTCCACCGGCGCACCGGGGTCGGAGAGGTGCACTTCGAGCAGGGTGCGGTTGATCGCGAGCGGCGTCCGCAGCTCGTGCGAGGCGTTGCCCACGAAGCGCTGCTGGGCGGTGAAGGCGCGCTGCAGCCGCTCCAGCATGTCGTCGAAGGTGTCGGCCAGCTCCTTCAGCTCGTCGTCCGGTCCGTCCAGCTCGATACGACGGGCCAGGTCCGAGCCCGCGACCGCGCGCGCGGTACGGGTGATCCGGCCGAGCGGGGAGAGCACGCGGCCGGCCATGGCGTAGCCGAAGGCGAAGGCGATGATCGCGAGGCCGAGGAGGGCGAGCAGGGATCGGCTGAGGAGGTTGTCCAGGGCGATCTGGCGCTGGTGGTCGATGCAGGCGCTGACCGCGGAGTTGAACTGGGTCAGGCCCGACTCGGCGGTGAGCCCGGAGCAGTCCGTGCTGGCCACCTTGATCACGCCGGTGGCGTTCACGATCTTGAACGGCGGCTGGTTGCCCGTGCTGATGGCCTGCGCCGCCAGCAGATAGATGATCGACAGCAGCAGGATGCCCGCGATCAGGAACATCCCGCCGTAGAGCAGGGTGAGGCGTATGCGGATGGTGGGCCGCAGCCACGGAAAGGGGATCTGCGGGCTCCTGGGGTCCCAGGTGGGCTTGGGGGGCGCCTGGGGCGGCGCGGGCGTCGCGGCCATCGTGCATCAGATCCGGTAGCCGGAACCGGGCACGGTGACGATCACCGGGGGTTCGCCCAGCTTGCGGCGCAGCGTCATGACGGTCACGCGGACGACGTTGGTGAACGGATCGGTGTTCTCGTCCCAGGCCTTCTCGAGAAGCTGCTCCGCGGAGACCACGGCTCCCTCGCTGCGCATCAGCACCTCCAGGACCGCGAACTCCTTGGGCGCGAGCTGGACCTCCTTGCCGTCGCGGAAGACCTCGCGGCGGTTGGGGTCGAGCTTGATGCCCGCGCGCTCCAGGACGGGCGGCAGCGGCACACTGGTGCGCCGGCCGAGGGCACGCACGCGTGCGATCAGCTCGCTGAAGGCGAAGGGCTTGGGGAGGTAGTCGTCGGCGCCGATCTCCAGACCCTCCACGCGATCGCTGACGTCGCCGGAGGCGGTGAGCATCAGCACGCGCGTGGGCATGCCGAGCTCGACGATCTTGCGGCAGACGTCGTCGCCGTGCACGAGGGGGAGGTCGCGGTCGAGGACGACCACGTCGTAGTCGTTCACGCCGATGCGTTCCAGGGCGGCCGCACCGTCGTACACGACGTCGACGGCCATGGCCTCCCGGCGCAGTCCGGTGGCCACCGCATCGGCGAGCAGCTGCTCGTCCTCGACCACGAGTACGCGCACGTCGCTTGTCCTTCCTGTGTCCACTCGCGTAGCGCTCCGTGAGCGCACGCGGGCAGGGGTCTTTGGTGACTGTGGGCTTCCATCCTGCCCTTTTCGGCCATAAGTCGGCGGTAAGGCGGTGAGAGGGAGACGAAGGACGGGTGTGAAGCCCGGGAATGCGAGATTTTCTCGTCGGGTTGAGGTTTCCGCGGAAGGGAGCGGGGGGAGGACGGCTTTACACCCCGCGATCACGCTCTGCATGTGCCGCAGCACACGAAGCGGCACGCTGCGATCCACTTGCCGCAGAGTGGGCGTGGGTGTCCGGCACCGTCGCCGCCCGGCAGGGCAGCGCTGGGCACCTGTTGGAGACGTGATCGCCCCTTTCCCGACCCGGCACACCCCCGTGCCATCGACCCATGACCCACGACCCAGGACGAGGGGGCGCAGCATGGACGCATTCACCGCAGGACTTCTGCAGCGCATAAGGGCGACCGAGTCCGACCTGACGCGGGCTCGCGACGAGGGCGACGACTTCCTCGTCGAGGTGGAGCAGGCCGAGCTCGACGACCTGCGCCGCCTCGCCGCCGAGCACGGTGTGGAGGTCGGCGCGACGAGCGTCTGAAAGCAGTTCGCATGACGAAGGGGCCCCGCCGAATCCAGCGCCGGGGCCCCTTCGCATGTCCGAGCGAAGGCGGCTCAGTCGTGCCAGGCGCCGAAGTCCTCCAGCAGGCGCTGGAGGGGCTCGAAGACGCCGGGGGTGGCGGCGATCGCCAGGTCGCGTGCGGGGCGCTCTCCGGGCCGTCCACCGGTCAGCGCGCCCGCCTCCCGGGCGATGAGGTCGCCCGCGGCGAGGTCCCAGGGGTGCAGCCCGCGCTCGTAGTAGCCGTCGAGGCGGCCCGCGGCCACGTCGCACAGGTCGACGGCGGCCGAGCCGCTGCGCCGGATGTCGCGCACCAGCGGGATCAGCCGGTGGGCGACGTCGGCCTGGTGGACGCGGACCTCGGTGACGTAGTTGAAGCCGGTGGAGACCAGTGCCTGTTCGAGGGGCGCCGTCGGTCGGCAGCTCAGGACCCGCTCGCCCGCCCCGCCGCCCGTCCCGCGGGCCCCGCCGCCGCGCACGGCGTGGAACGTCTCGCCCCGCATCGGGATCTCGACGACCCCGACGACGGTGTCGCCGTCCTGCTCGGCGGCGATGGAGACGGCCCAGGTGGGCAGGCCGTAGAGGTAGTTGACGGTGCCGTCGAGGGGGTCGATCACCCAGCGGATGCCGCTGCTGCCCTCGTTGGAGGCGCCCTCCTCGCCGAGGAAGCCGTCCTCGGGTCGGTGTTCCGAGATCAGGCCCGTGATCAGCTTCTCGGCCGCGATGTCCATCTCGGTGACCACGTCGATGGGGCTCGACTTGGTGGCGGCGACCGCGAGGTCGGCCGGACGGCCGTCCCGCAGCAGCTCACCGGCCCGGCGGGCGGCTTCCCGGGCGAGTTCGAGCAGTTCCGTGTGCAGGGGGTCGGTCACGCCGTTCCTCACGCGTAGGGGCTGTCGGCGCCCGCGGCGGCGGGCTTGGGGGCGCGGGCGGGGCAGCAGCCCACCGGGCACAGGTCATGGCTCGCGCCGAGCGCTCCGAGGGCGCACGGAGTGACCTTCACGCCGCTCTCCGTCTGCGCGCGCTCCAGGACGAGCTCGCGGATCGCGGCGGCGAAGCGCGGATCGGCGCCGACGGTGGCCGAGCGGCGCACCGGCAGGCCGAGCTCCTCCGCCTTGGCCTTGGCCTCCGTGTCGAGGTCGTAGAGGACCTCCATGTGGTCGGAGACGAAGCCGATGGGGGCCATCACGACGGCCGGGACGCCGGCCGCGTGCCGCTCCTCCAGGTGGTCGCAGATGTCCGGCTCCAGCCAGGGGATGTGCGGGGCGCCGGAGCGCGACTGGTAGACGAGCTGCCAGGGGTGGTCGACGCCGGTGCGCTCGCGGACGGCGTCGGCGACGAGCCGCGCGGTGTCCAGGTGCTGCTTCACGTACGCGCCGCCGTCGCCGTGGTCCTCCACGGGGCCGGAGACGTCCGCGGCCGCGTTCGGGATCGAGTGCGTCGTGAAGGCGAGGTGCGCGCCGCCGCGGACGTCCTCGGGAAGGTCGGCGAGCGCGCGCAGCACGCCCTCGATCATGGGCTCCACGAAGCCGGGGTGGTTGAAGTAGTGCCGCAGCTTGTCGATCTTGGGCAGCGCGAGGCCCTCGGCCTCCAGCGCTGCCAGCGATTCGGCGAGGTTCTCGCGGTACTGGCGGCAGCCGGAGTACGAGGCGTACGCGCTGGTGGCCAGGACCAGGATGCGGCGGCGGCCGTCGGCGACCATCTCGCGCAGGGTGTCCGTGAGGTACGGCGCCCAGTTGCGGTTGCCCCAGTAGACCGGCAGGTCCAGGCCGTGGTCGGCGAAGTCCTTGCGCAACGCGTCCAGCAGGGCGCGGTTCTGGTCGTTGATGGGGCTGACCCCGCCGAAGAGGAAGTAGTGCTGCCCGACTTCCTTGAGGCGTTCCTTGGGGATGCCGCGCCCGCGCGTCACGTTCTCCAGGAACGGGACCACGTCGTCCGGGCCTTCCGGTCCGCCGAAGGAGAGCAGGAGCAGGGCGTCGTAGGGGGTGGCGTCGAGCACGTCTCGCATGGGTCGATCCTGCCACCCGCCTCTGACAGCCGGAAAACGGCGGGGGGACGGACGGACGGGCAAACCTCGCACACCAGTGCGTTAGGGTTGCCTAAGTTCGTAAGCTGTATGAGCTGCATTTACGCCTTACCGGTTCCGCCGGACTCACCGCACCCGTCATCGAGTCCCTACGAACCGCCTTCCCTCACGCCGTGCCGAGCCGCCGCGCGCGCGTGAGCCGGACCACCGGAGACCCACCGTGCCCAGCCCTTACCGCGCCCTGTTCGCCGCCCCCGGCTCCAAGGGCTTCTCCGCCGCGGGGTTCCTCGGCAGGATGCCGCTGTCGATGATGGGCATCGGCGTGGTCACGATGGTGTCCCAGCTCACTGGCCGCTACGGGCTGGCGGGTGCGCTGTCGGCGACCATCGCGCTGGCGGCCGCCGCCTTCGGACCGCAGATCTCGCGGCTGGTGGACCTGCACGGTCAGCGCAGGGTGCTGCGCCCGGCGACGCTGGTCGCGCTCGCCGCCTCGGCCGGGCTGCTGCTGGCCGCGCGCTTCGAGTGGCCGGACTGGGCGCTGTTCGTGTGCGCCGCCGGCATCGGCACCGTGCCCAGCCTCGGCGCCATGGTCCGGGCCCGCTGGGCGGCCGTCTACCGGGGCACTCCGCAGCTGCACACGGCGTACTCCTTCGAGTCCGTGGTGGACGAGGTCTGCTTCATCTTCGGGCCGATCATCTCCATCGGTCTGTCCACGGTCTGGTTCCCGGAGGCCGGCCCCCTGCTGGCAGGGTGCTTCCTGGCCGTCGGCGTCTTCTGGCTGACCGCCCAGCGGGCCACCGAGCCCGAGCCGCATCCGCGCGAGCAGCGTGCCGACGGTTCGGCGCTGCGCTCGGCGGGCCTGCAGGTCCTGGTGACCACCTTCGTGGCGACCGGAGCGATCTTCGGGGCGGTCGACGTGGTCACCATCGCCTTCGCCGAGGAGCAGGGCCACAAGGGCGCCGCCAGTCTCGTCCTGGCGGTGTACGCGGCCGGTTCGTGCGTGGCGGGGCTCGTGTTCGGCCTGCTGCACCTCAAGGGGGCCCCGGAACGTCGTTGGCTGCTGGGCGTGTTCATGATGGGCGTGAGTATGATCCCCCTCCTACTGGTCGGAAACTTGCCGTTTCTGGCCGTGGCGCTGTTCCTTGCGGGCCTGGCCATCGCTCCCACGATGATCACCACCATGTCCCTCATCGAAGAGCACGTACCACGTGCACAACTGACCGAGGGCATGACGTGGATCAGCACCGGGCTCGCGGTCGGGGTCGCGCTCGGCTCCGCCGTCGCCGGCTGGGTCATCGACGCGGCCGGGGCGCGAGCCGGGTACGGGGTTCCGGCGGTGTCCGGAGCCGTCGCGGTCGCGGTCGGATTCCTGGGGTACCGCCGGCTGAGCAGGCCGGCACCGGGTCGGGGAGGCACCGTTGAGCAGCACAGCGAGCGGGAAGAACGGCACGTGGCGTAACTGGGGCGGCAACGTCGCGGCACGCCCCGCGCGGGAGGTCACGCCCGCCTCCGTCGACGAACTGGCCGAGGCCGTGCGGCGGGCCGCCGAGGACGGGCTGCGGGTGAAGGCCGTCGGCAGCGGCCACTCCTTCACGTCGATCGCCGCGACGGACGGCGTATTGATCCGCCCTCAACTGTTGACCGGGATCCGCAGGATCGACCGGGACGACTTGACCGTCACGGTGGAGGCCGGCACGCCGCTCAAGAGACTCAACATGGCCCTCGCGCGCGAGGGCCTGTCGCTCACGAACATGGGCGACATCATGGAGCAGACGGTCTCCGGGGCCACCAGCACGGGCACGCACGGCACGGGCCGCGAGTCCGCGTCGATCGCCGCCCAGATCAAGGGCCTGGAACTGGTCACGGCCGACGGCTCGGTGCTCACCTGCTCCGAGAAGGAGAACCCCGAGGTCTTCGCGGCCGCCCGGATCGGCCTGGGCGCGCTCGGGATCGTCACCGCCATCACCTTCGCCGTGGAGCCGATCTTCCTGCTCACCGCGCGGGAGGAACCGATGCCGTTCGACAAGGTCCTCGCCGACTTCGACGAACTGTGGACGGAGAACGAGCACTTCGAGTTCTACTGGTTCCCGCACACCGGCAGTACCAACACCAAGCGCAACAACCGCAGCGCCGGCCCGCGCCGGCCGGTGAGCCAGGTCGCGGGGTGGATCGAGGACGAGTTCCTCTCCAACGGCGTCTTCCAGGTGGCCCAGTGGGTCGGGCGCGCGGCGCCCGCGACGATCCCGACGATCGCCCGGGTCTCCAGCAAGGCCCTGTCCGCGCGCACCTACACCGACATCCCCTACAAGGTCTTCACCTCTCCGCGCCGGGTGCGGTTCGTGGAGATGGAGTACGCGGTCCCGCGCGAGGCGGTGACCGAGACGCTGCGCGAGCTCCGGTCCATGGTCGAGCGCTCGCGTCTGCGGGTCAGCTTCCCCGTGGAGGTGCGCACCGCGCCCGCCGACGACATCGCCCTGTCCACCGCCTCCGGCCGCGACAGCGCCTATATCGCCGTTCACATGGTCAAGGGCACGCCCTATCAGGGGTACTTCACCGCCGCGGAGCGCATCTTCACCGCGCACGAGGGCCGGCCGCACTGGGGCAAGGTGAACACCCGGGACGCGGAGTACCTCGCCGGCGTCTACCCGCGCTTCGGCGAGTTCACGGCGCTGCGGGACCGGCTGGACCCCGACCGCCGGTTCCAGAACGACTACCTGCGGAGGGTCCTGGGCGCGTAGCGGACCCCGGGAGCGCACGCGGCGGCCGACGGCGCCGCCGCTTCGCTCGAATCAGGCCATTCGCGCATATCGGGAACCTTCGGGAGATTGCGTGAAGTACGCCACCTTCAAGATCGCGAAAAGTCCGCAAGAGGCGGCCAAGTCCCACCTCTCGCCTGAAGTTGAGTGGCGCGCCAATCCACGCACGTGGCCCAAATGGAGTACTGTTGCGAGCCCTGGGCCCGGTCTCCCGCCAGGATGTCCGGAGCCTCGCCGGACCGCCTGAAGGGGGGCTAGTTGCACAGGGTGATGGTGTTGGTCACTCAGCGTGGCGAATAGGTAACCGTGCCATAACGGCGAGGCAGGGCCTGTGCCCGACACGCCGGGCAACTCGGCAAGGTTGTGGCAGGCTGCACCCGGGCAGGCCACACTCGACTAGCGGAAGCAGCGACGCACGTGACGTCGGCAGGCACCACCCGGGAGGTCCCCATGCCCGAACTGCGTGTCGTGGCCGTCTCGAATGACGGCACACGGCTGGTGCTGAAGGCTGCGGACAGCACGGAGTACACGCTTCCGATCGACGAGCGTCTGCGCGCCGCCGTACGCGGCGACCGTCCCCGCCTCGGCCAGATCGAGATCGAGGTGGAGAGCCATCTCCGCCCCCGCGACATCCAGGCACGTATACGTGCCGGTGCGACCGCGGAAGAAGTCGCGCAGATGGCCGGCATCCCCGTCGACCGTGTGCGCCGCTTCGAGGGCCCCGTGCTGGCCGAACGAGCCTTCATGGCCGAGCGGGCCCGGAAGACTCCGGTCCGTCGGCCCGGAGAGAACGCCGGGCCACAGCTCGGCGAGGCCGTCCAGGAACGGCTGTTGCTCCGTGGCGCCGAGAAGGACACCGTCCAGTGGGACTCGTGGCGCCGCGACGACGGCACCTGGGAAGTCCTGCTGGTCTACCTGGTCGCGGGCGAACCCCACTCGGCGAGCTGGACGTACGACCCGCCCCGGCGGCTCGTCCAGGCCGTCGACGACGAGGCGCGCTCGCTCATCGGCGAGTCCGACGACCTGGCCGCCCCCGAGCCCAGCTTTCCCTTCGTGCCGCGTATCGCCCGGCTGCCCCGCGACCGTCCGCTGGACCGCGCCCTCGACCGGCCGAGCCTGCCCGCCCAGCCGTCCGAACCGGCCGAGGAGAGCACGGCCGAGCGGGAACGCGACTCGCTGACCAGCCTGTTGGAGGCGGTGCCGAGCTTCCGGGGCGACATGGTCGTCCCGGAGCGTCCGGCCGAGCCCGTCACGGAGGAACCCGACGAGCAGGAGCCCGTCGCCGAGGAGCCGCCGGCGCCCGCCGCCTCCGCCGGTTCCGCCTACGCGGACGTCCTCATGCCGCGTTCCGTCGGAAGCCATCGCGACCGGCTCATCGGGGCCACCGACCGCCAGGCCGAGGCGGACGGCGTCCGTCCGGGCCGCCGCGCCGCCGTGCCCAGCTGGGACGAGATCGTGTTCGGCACCCGGCGCAAGAAGCAGGAGTAACAGGAGTAAGCGGCCCTCGGGCAACTCGCCCGGGGCGTCCGCCGGTTCGTGGGTTTCGGTTCGCACGACGGTACATACGTAAGGGAGGGCCGCACCCGTTCGGCGCGGCCCTCCCTTACGTGTCCGGTTACTGGGGGTCGGGGCCCACGGCGACCGGCCGGGACGGGTCCGAGGACCACTCCGACCAGGACCCGACGTACAGGGCCGCCGGGATCCCCGCGACCGCCAGCGCCAGCACCTCGTGCGCGCCGGAGACGCCCGATCCGCAGTACACGCCGACCTCGGCGCCGTCCGACGCTCCCAGGCCCTTGAAACGGTCCCTCAGGTCCTCGACGGGCAGGAAGCGGCCGTCCGGGCCCACATTGTCGTTCGTGGGCGCGGACACGGCGCCCGGGATGTGTCCGCCGACCCGGTCGATCGGCTCGACCTCGCCGCGGTACCGCTCCCCCGCGCGGGCGTCGAACAGCACTCCGGAGCGGGCGAGGGCCGCGGCCCCGTCCGCGTCGAGGAGGCCCGCGGCGCCCGGATTCGGCTCGAAGTCGCCCTCCACGCGCGCGTGGACGTCGACCGAGAGGTCGCCCCGCCACGACGGCAACCCCCCGTCGAGGACCCGCACGTCCGGGTGACCCGTCCAGCGCAGCAGCCACCACGCGCGTGCCGCCGCCCAGCCCTGCCCGCCGTCGTACACGACCACCGGACGGCCGGCCGAGACGCCCGCCCGGCGCATCGCCGCGCCGAACTCCGCGAGGTCCGGCAGCGGGTGCCGGCCGCCCCCGCCGGGCGCTCCCGCGAGCTCCCGGTCCAGGTCCACATAGGCCGCGCCCGGCACATGACCGGCCTCGTAGGCGGCACGGCCGTCGAACGGCGGCTCCCCGGCCGCCTTGGCCACGCTGAGCTGCCAGCGGACGTCGAGGACGACGGGCGGGCGATCCCCCGCCAGGTCGCCGGCCAGTTCCGATGCGGTGATGATGGCGTTCATGGCCACCATCCTGGCGCACGGGGTGGCCCCATCGCTCATGTCCGGCTACTCTGCTCGGCCGGACAGGCCCGATCACGAGGCGTGCGGAGTCGAGCACATGCCGTACATGCGATCGACATACAGCGACAACCGCGCGTAAACCGTTGAGAAACCCCCCATCAGGCATCCTCCGAGGGCAGAAGCGAAGCGGCCACCGGGAGTGGCCGAGGAGAGAGTGACGATGACCGAGGCAGGCGGGCCGACCGGCCCGATCGGCGCAGCACACGGTCGGTATGCGCCCGGTACACCCTGCTGGGTGAGTCTGATGGCGCACGGGTTGACGGCGACGCAGGAGTTCTACGGCGGGCTGTTCGGCTGGGAGTTCCAACCCGGTCCGCATCAGCTCGGCCCCTATGTGCGGGCGCTGCTCGACGGCCAGGAGGTGGCCGGTATCGGCCAACTGGCCCCGGACCGCCAGCTGCCCGTCGCCTGGACGCCCTATCTCGCCTCGGACGACGTGGACACGACCGCCGAAACGGTCCGGCTGTGCGGCGGCACGATCGGGGTCGGCCCCCTGGACGCCTCCGCCGCCGGCCGCCTCGCGATCGGCTCCGACCCCTCCGGAGCGGTCTTCGGCGTCTGGCAGGCCGCGGCCCATTTCGGCACCGGCATCACCGGCGTGCCCGGCACCCCCGCCTGGTACGAGCTGACGACCTTCGAGGCCGCGGGCGTCCGCAAGTTCTACGAGACGGTGTTCGGCTACGACGAGGAGGCGGTCGTGTCCGCCGACCTCGACCACGTGACGCTGAACGTCGGCGGCCGCCCGGTCGCCGGCATCCACGGCGTGGGGCCCGCGCTGCCCCGGGACCAGGGGCCGCACTGGACGACGTACTTCGAGGTGGCCGACACCGACGCGGCGCTCGCCCAGGTCGTCGACCTCGGCGGGCGGGTCCTCGAACCGGCCCGGGACGGCGCGCACGGGCGCGTGGCGTCCGTGGCCGACCCCGAGGGGGCCCGGTTCTCCCTGCTCCAGGGGCTGCGGTGACGGGCGGTTCCCGGAGCGGGTCCTGGTCCTAGACCTGCTGCACCGGCAGCACGTCCGGCGACAGGGCTGCCGCCCTGGCCGAAGCCGAGGTCATCCGGCGGCGGTGGTGGCGTCGGCACAGCACCTCGTAGCCGACCGTGTCCCCCTGGTCGACGTCCCCGACGACGACCTGCGCGCCCTCGACGACCATCACGCCGCCCACCGTGCGAGCGTTGTGCGTGGCGCGCGCGCCGCACCAGCACAGGGCCTCGACCTGGAGGACCTCCACGCGGTCGGCGAGCTCGACGAGCCGCTGGGAGCCGGGGAACAGCTTGGAGCGGAAGTCGGTGGTGATACCGAAGGCGTAGACGTCGATGTCCAGGTCGTCGACCACGCGCGCGAGCTGGTCGATCTGCTCCTCGGCGAGGAACTGCGCCTCGTCGGCGATCACGTAGTCCGCGCGGCCGCCCTGCGAGAGATGCTCGACGAGGGAGGCGTACAGGTCCTGACCGTCCTCGACCTCGACCGCGTCGGTGACCAGGCCGAGCCGGGAGGACAGCTTGCCCTCGCCCGCCCGGTCGTCGCGGGTGAAGATCATGCCCTGCAGCCCGCGCGCGGAGCGGTTGTGCTCTATCTGGAGAGCCAGCGTCGACTTCCCGCAGTCCATGGTTCCGGAGAAGAACACCAGCTCGGGCATGGGGAGTCGAACGCCTTTCGGTGAAGGTGGGGCAGCGGTCGGGCGGTGGTCGGGCCGCGTGGGACAGCCGTGGGGCAGAAACGGTTCTGGGAGGGTTCCGGGACCTCAGGAGCGTACTTCGAGCAGGGGCACCAGCTGCTCGGCAGGGGTCATCGAACCGTGGTTGCCGACCATCGCCGACTCCTTGGGCTCCCGCTCGGAAGCGATGATCAGGACGTCGTCCCGGGCGGCCGCGATCACATCGCCGAGGCGGGCGTGCACCCGCTCGTCGACCTGCGGTCCGAACCAGCCCGCGGCGATCGCCTCGTCCCGGGAGGCCACCCAGAACTGTTCGCCGAGCACCTCGCGCCAGCAGGTCAGGACGTCGTTCTCGGCACCCGGCACGGCGTAGACATGGCGGGCGCGGCCCTCGCCGCCCAGCAGGGCGACCCCGGCGCGCAGTTCCCAGTCCGCGTCGAAGTCGATGCGGTGCTCGTCGTCGAAGGGCACGTCGACCATGCCGTGGTCGGCGGTGACGTAGAGCGCGCTGCGCGGCGGCAGTTGCTCGGCGAGTCGCTGGACCAGCCGGTCGACGTACATGAGCTGACCGCGCCAGGTGTCGGAGGCGACGCCGTAGCGGTGCCCGGCGCCGTCGAGTTCGGCGTAGTACGTGTAGACGAGGGAGCGGTCGCCGGCGGCGAGCTGCTCGGCGGCGAGGTCCATGCGCTCCTCGCCGGTCAGCCGCCCGTGAAACGTTCCGCCGCTGAGCGCGACCTTGGTCAGCGGGGTGTTCTGGAACGCGGGGGACGACACCTGGGCGGCGTGCACGCCCGCCTCGTGGGCGAGCTGGAAGACCGTGGGATACGGCTGCCAGGCGGCGGGCGAGGTCCACGGCTGCCAGCGCAGCTGGTTCATCAGCGCGCCGGTGTCGGGGTTGCGCACGGTGTAGCCCGGCAGGCCGTGCGCGCCGGGCGGGAGTCCGGTGCCGACGGAAGCCAGGGAGGTCGCGGTGGTCGCCGGGTAGCCGGCGGTGAGCGGACGTCCGGTGCCGCCGCGCGAGCTGCCGAGGAGCGCGTGCAGATACGGCGCCTCTTCGGGGTGGTCCTTGATCTGCTCCCAGCCGAGGCCGTCGATCAGGAAGACGCAGTTGCGGTCGGCCGGGGCCAGCTCGCCGATCGCCGCGGTGGTGCCGGGTACGCCCATGCCCGCGGCCAGCGTGGGCAGCAGGTCGGCGAGGGAGCCGGTGCCGTACTCGGGGACGGGGGCGGAGCCGACGGCGAGGGGTTCGGGGAAGTCCCAGTGGGTGGGCTGTGCCATCAGCGGGTGACGTCCGCGGTGGCCTCGGAGAGCGCCTGGGCGAAGGCGAGCGCCTGGCGGACCGTCTCCGGGCCGTCCCCCGCCTCGCTGACGCGCAGGCTGAGGTCGTCCGCCGTCGAGTTGCCGGTGTAGCCGTGATCGGCGTCGCAGTTCGGGTCGCCGCAGGCGGCCGGTTCCAGGTCGATGCGGGAGACGGCGCCCCAGCCGATGGTCAGCACGACCTCGCGCGGCAGGGTGCCCGGCGCGTACGACTCCGGGTTGGCGACCACGCGGCTGAGGACGACCGAGGAGATCCGGCCGAGCTTGACCGACTCCGTGGACGTCGTGGCGTACGGCGTCGGGGAGGTGGTGTCGGCGGCCTGCTCGTCGGTGTGGCTGACGATGAAGCGGTTGCCGGTGAGGACCAGCACGGTCACATGCCGGCGCACCTCGTTCTGGTCGAACGTGGTCTCCTGGTGGACCAGGTACGACCGGATCGGCTCGCCGCCCACAGCGGCCTCCACCGCCTCGGCCACGAGGGCCGGGTAGTAGCCGCTGCGCTCGATCGCCGCGCGCAGCCCCTGGGTCGTCGTACTGGTCTTGGCCATGCCCTCCATCCTACGGGGACCCACTGACTGCGAGGCACCGGTCACGACCCGCTTCGGCGGGCCGATCCCTCGGAATCGCGGAGGCCCGCGCCCATGGAGGCAACCGCTGCCGGTGCGTCGCGTCTCGCGCGCGTGCCGGGATGCGGCCGCCACGGGAGAGGAGACGGGTGCGGGCCCGCCCGTGTCCGTCGCGAACGCGGCCACGGCCGCAGGGCGTTCGCGGCGCTCGGCACAGCGGCTCCGCGGGGCGGGCTCCCGGACGTCTCAGTACGTCGGGAGGGTCCTCGGTCCGAGGTCGTCGCGCGCGGGCGGGGGCGCGAGGCGTATGGAGGCGCCCAGGACGCTCAGGCCGTGCGGGGCGACGACGACCGGTTCCAGGGTGACCGCGACGACCTCGGGGTGGTCGTCGACCAGCCGGGACACCCGCAGCAGCAGTTCCTCCAGGGCGGGGGTGTCGACGGGCGTCGAGCCGCGCCAGCCGAAGAGGAGCGGGGCGGTCCGGATCGAGCGGATCAACGAGGCCGCGTCGCGGTCGGTGACCGGAACCAGCCGGTGCGCCATGTCCCCGAGCAGCTGCGAGGCGGCCCCGGCGAGCCCGAAGGAGAGCACGGCACCGGCGGCCGGGTCGATGACCGCGCGGACGACCGTGTCGACCCCGCGCGGCGCCATCGCCTGGACGACCGGGCGGAGCTCTTCCGGCCGGCCGAAGAGCTCGGTCAACTCGACGTACGCCCGGCGCAGTTGCTCCTCGTCGGCCAGGTCGAGGCGTACGCCGCCCAGGTCGGCGCGGTGGCGCAGGTGGGGGGCGGTGGCCTTGAGGACGACGGGGTAGCCCAGGGCTTCCGCGGCCCGCGCGGCCTCGTCGGGGGTGGGCGCGGGGGTCGCCCGGCGGGTGCGGATGCCGTAGCGGCCGAGCAGCTCGCAGGTCTCCTCGGTGCCGAGGGTGAGGCCCTGCCCGCGCGCGAGGAGCCCGCCGATCAGTTCGGCGGCGCCCTTCTCGTCGATGTCCTCGTACTCGGGCACCTTGCCGGGGTCGGCCGCCTCACGCCGCCACTGTGCGTACTTCACGGCTTCGGCGAGGGCGCGGACGGCGCGTTCGGCGGCGGGGTAGGCGGGGATGAGGTGTGCTCCCTCGGGCGCCTCGACGGCGGCGGGCTGCGCTGTCCCGGCGCCTTCCGCCGCGGCACGCGCGCGTGTGGTGGTCTCCGTGCGTGGTGCGGTGGCCTCCGCGCGCGGTGCGGTGGCCTCCGCGCGCGGTGCGGTGGCCTCCGCGCGCGGTGCGGTGGTCTCCGCGCGCGGTGCGGTGCTCGTCGCGGCGGACAGGGCCGCCGCGAGGCCGCCGAGTTCCACGTGGACGACGAGCACCGGTTTGGCGGGCGCGGCGGCCGCGGCCGAGCGAAGGGCCTGGGCGAGTTCCCCGTCGCCGGGCGACGCCTCGCCGATCGCCGGGATCGCCGTCACGACCACCGCGTCGCACGTGTCGTCGGCCAGCGCCCGCGCCAGTGCGGCGTGGAAGTCCTCCGCCGACGCCTCCGTGGTCAGGTCCAGCGGGTGCAGCGGTTGCAGTCCCTCGGAGAGGCAGGCGTCGTAGGTCAGCTGACCCAGCGATTCGGAGTTGCCGAGGATCGCGACCCTCGGCCCCGTAGGCAGCGGCTGGCGGGCCAGCAGCAGACCGGCGTCGACCAGTTCGGTGATGGTGTCCACCCGGATCACGCCGGCCTGCCGCAGCAGCGCCGACACCGTCGCGTGGGGCAGCCGCGTCGCCCGCACGGTGTGCCCCTGGGGGCCGGAACCGGCGCCCTGGACGACCACCAGCGGCTTGGCCGCCGCCGTACGCCGGGCGAGGCGGGTGAACTTGCGCGGGTTGCCGATGGACTCCAGGTACATCAGCGCGACGTCGGTGTCGGGATCGTCGTACCAGTACTGCAGGACGTCGTTGCCGGAGACGTCCGCGCGGTTGCCGGAGGAGACGAAGGTCGACACGCCGGTGACTCCGGTGACGCCGCCGCCGCGCCGGTGGAGCCGGGAGAGCAGGGCGATGCCGATGGCCCCGGACTGGGCGAACAGCCCGATCCGGCCGGGCCTCGGCATCTCCGGGGCGAGCGAGGCGTTGAGCCGCACCTGGGGGGAGGTGTTGATCACCCCGAACGCGTTGGGGCCGATGATCCGCATCCCGTACGCGCGCGCGTGCCGGACGAGTTCGCGCTGGCGCTCGCGCCCTTCGGGACCGCTCTCCGCGTAACCGGCGGACAGGACGACGAGCCCCTGCACGCCGTGCTCGCCGCACTCGGCGACGGCCTCGGGCACCTGCTCGGCCGGGACGGCGAGCACCGCGAGGTCGACGGGTTCCGCTATGTCGCGCACCGAGCGGTGGGCGGGCGCCGAGTCGAGTTCCTTCAGGTCCGCGGGGAAGGCCTTGTTCACGGCGTACAGGCGGCCGGTGAAGCCGGCCTCCCGGAGGTTGCCGAGGACACTCCGGCCCACGCCGCCCGGGGTGCGGCCGGCGCCGACGACAGCCACGGAGCCGGGCGCCAGCAGCCGTCCCACGGAGTGGGCCTCGGCGCGCTGCTCCCGCGCGCGCTGCACGGCGACGGAGCGCTCGGTGGGTTCGAGGTCGAACTCCAGACGGACGACGCCGTCCTCGAAGTGGCGCTGCTGGGTGTAGCCGGCGTCCGTGAACACCTTGATCATCTTGGTGTTGGCGGGGAGCACCTCGGCGGCGAAGCGGCGGATGTCCCGCTCGCGCGCCACGGCGGCGATGTGTTCGAGGAGCGCGGAGGCGACACCGCGCCCCTGATGCGCGTCCTGGACGAGGAAGGCGACCTCGGCCTCGTCGGCGGGCGCGGAGGCGGCCATGCCGTCGGCGCCAATCCGGTCATAGCGTACGGTTGCGATGAACTCGCCGCCGATGGTGGCCGCGAGTCCCACCCGGTCCACAAAGTCGTGGTGCGTGAAGCGGTGGACGTCCTTTGCGGACAGGCGCGGGTAGGGCGCGAAGAAGCGGTAGTACTTCGACTCGTCCGAGACCTGCTCGTAGAAGCTGACCAGGCGCTCGGCGTCATCAACGGTGATGGGGCGGATGCGTGCGGTGCCGCCGTCGCGCAGCACCACGTCGGCCTCCCAGTGGGCGGGGTACTCGTGCCGGTCCGACGCGCTCTGCATGGGGCCCAGAGTACGGCTCGCGTACGACAACGGCGCGAGGCAGTCTGTGGAGGACGCACGTCGGATCGAGGCCGCGATCCGACGACCACGTCGGGACGGGACCGCACGGTCCCGCCCTCCCACGCTTCACGTGTGGAACACTGGTCTAGACAACCTGAGACACTGAAGGGCAGCATCACATGGCTGAGCGCCGCGTCAACGTCGGCTGGGCCGAGGGCCTTCACGCCCGCCCCGCTTCCATCTTCGTCCGGGCCGCCACGGCCGCAGGCATCCCCGTGACGATCGCCAAGGCCGACGGCAACCCCGTCAACGCGGCCTCCATGCTGGCCGTCCTCGGCCTGGGCGCCAAGGGCGGCGAGGAGATCGTCCTCGCGTCCGAGGCCGAGGGCGCGGACGCTGCCCTCGACCGGCTCGCGAAGCTGGTCGCCGAAGGTCTCGAGGAGCTCCCCGAGACTGTCTGAAAACGCTGACGGCGCGCTGCAGTAAATACGTCGTCACGCAACACCGAAGGGCTCGTCCGAATTGTCGGGCGAGCCCTTTGAATTTCCCGCTCATGGGCAGCAGAAATAGCGCCCCACGAATTCACTCCTCTTTGTATACGGCCCTCGTGTTAATGCCGCAGACCCGTCATGTTTACGGGAGGTTGCGAAGTCCTCACACGGTCGACGCGCTCGGCGCCGCCGGAAAAGCGCAGCCGGTGCGCGGCCGTCGCCCGCTCGGTGTGCAGCGCCGTGACCGCACGCGCGCGCTCCCCGTCGCCGCGCGCCACCGCGTCCACGATCGCGCCGTGCTCCCCCCAGGACTCCACCGGGTCGGCCGGGGCGTCCACCACGTACATCCAGGCGATCTTGTGGCGCAGCTGGGTGAGCATCGAGGTCAGGGCCTGGCTTCCGGAGGCCTGGGCGAGCGTCTCGTGGAACCAGCCCCCCAGGGAGCGCAGATCCTCGCTGTTGCCCCTCCTGGCCCGCTCCTGGCCCAGCCGGACGAGACCGCGCAGCACCTTCAGATGGGCCTCGGTGCGCCGCTGGGCGGCCCGGGAGGCGCCGAGCGGCTCCAGCAGCATGCGCATCTCCAGCAGGTCCGCGGCCTCCTGCTCGGTCGGCTCGGCGACGCACGCGCCCGCGTGGCGGCGCGTGACCACGAAGCCTTCCGCCTCCAGCGTGCGCAGCGCCTCCCGGACGGGCACACGGGAAACGCCGTAGCGGCGAGCGAGGAGTTCCTCCGTGAGGCGGCTGCCGCGCTCGTAGACACCCGCGACGATGTCGTCCCGGACGGCCGTGCACACCGAGTGCGCCGGAATACGCATGACGGACCTCCGCCTTAATCCCCGTGAAACGTCGACGATTGACGTGTGTTCCGTGACTCTATTGCAATCAGCGGGAATTTCCGATGGCGGACTGGAATCCGTGGATATTTTTTGGACAGCGGGATCTCGAAAACGACGAAAGCCCCGGCCGGGAGGGCCGGGGCCGAACGATCTGTCGCCGTACGTCGTCAGATGTTCACGCCGTGCTGGCGGAGGTAGGAGACCGGGTCGATGTCCGAGCCGTACTCGGCGGTGGTGCGGGCCTCGAAGTGCAGATGCGCGCCGGTGACGTTGCCGGTCGCGCCGGACAGGGCGATCCGCTGGCCCGGGGTGACCTGCTGGCCCACCGACACCTCGATGGACGACAGGTGACCGTACTGGGTGTACGTCCCGTCGATCATCTTGATCACGACCTGGTAGCCGTACGACCCGCCCCAGCCGGCCTCGACCACGGTACCCAGGCCGACCGCGTGCACGGTGGTGCCGCTGGCCGCGTGGAAGTCGACGCCGGTGTGGCTGCCGGAGGACCACAGGGAGCTGCTGGCGTGGTAGCCGGTGGACACGTAGGAGCTGGTGATCGGCAGCACGAAGGTGTTCAGGCGCTTGCGCTCGGCCTCGCGGGCGGCACGCACGCGTGCCTCGCGCTCCTCCACGGCCTTCTTGGCGGCGGCCTCGCGGGAGGCCTTCTCGAACGCGGCGTGCTTCTGCACGGCGACCTGGTCGTCGAGCTGCTCGGCGACGGACTCGCCGACCGTGACCACGGGGATCAGCCCGGTCTGCTCGGGCGTGGGCTCGGCGGCGAGGGCCGGCGTGGCGGCGACGGTGGCCATGACACCGGTGGTGGTGAGCGCCGCGACGCCCGCCGCGCGAACGGTGGTCCGCTGCATCCGGCTGGGCCGACGGTGCTTCCCGGTGGCGTAGGTGATCGCCAAGTCAGGGGTGTCCTTTCCTTCCCTCTCGCCTACCGGGTTAGCTGACGGGTTCGGAGCAGGAAGGTCTCCTACGGACCCCCTCGCGACTCGCGCGGGCGCCCGATTCACCCCAGGGACTTCACACACGTGGGTCCCCGGCTCCCCTGGCTCGCGCCGTAGGGGACTCGGCGATGACTGTCCGGTGCCGCGGCTGCGGCGCACTGCCTGACGAACAGTCCGCACGAAGCTAAGCGGGGCCGGTTTCAATCCTCAAACGAATCCCGGTTTTTGTAGCGCATCCCACAGGGCAGACAGGCAACCTCCGCCCCAATTCGGACATCTAGCGGCCCTGGTGACGCTTGCGTCGACCAGGGCCCCTACACGCGCGTGCCGTTGCCGGTCCGCTCTGCGAACCGCTTCGCGGCCTCCTCAGCGGACTACTCCGCCTACTCCGCGGACACGACCTTCACCTCGCCGATGCCGAGGGCCTCGACCGGCGCCTTGATCTGGGCCGCGTCGCCCACGAGGACGGTCACCAACCGGTCCACCGGGAAGGCGTTCACGGCCGCCGCGGTGGCCTCCACGGTGCCCGTCGCGGCGAGCTGCTGGTACAGCGTCGCCTGGAAGTCGTCGGGCAGGTGCTGCTCGACCTGGTCGGCCAGCGTGCCCGCGACGGCCGCCGCGGTCTCGAACTTCAGCGGGGCCACCCCGACCAGGTTCTGCACGGCGACGTCACGCTCGGCGTCGGTCAGCCCCTCGGCGGCGAGGGTGCGCAGCACCTTCCAGAGGTCCTCGAGGGCGGGACCGGTGTTCGGGGTGTCCACGGAGCCGCTGATGGCGAGCATCGCGGCGCCGGAGCCGTCCGGGGCGGACCGCAGGACCTGCCCGAAGGCGCGGACGCCGTAGGTGTAGCCCTTCTCCTCGCGCAGGACGCGGTCCAGGCGGGAGGTGAGGGTGCCGCCGAGGCAGTACGTGCCGAGCACCTGAGCGGGCCACACGCGGTCGTGCCGGTCGGCGCCGATACGGCCGAGCAGCAGCTGCGTCTGGACGGCACCGGGACGGTCCACGATGACGACCCGGCCGGTGTCGTCGGCGGTCACCGGAGGCACCGGCCGCGGCTGGGCCGAGGAGCCCGTCCAGGCGCCCAGGGTGTCGCTCAGCAGCGCGTCCAGGTCGATGCCGGTGAGGTCGCCGACGACCACGGCGGTGGCCGTGGCGGGGCGGACGTGCTTCTCGTAGAAGGCGCGCACCGCCGCGGAGTCGATCTTCTCGACCGTCTCCGCCGTGCCCTGGCGCGGGCGGGACATGCGCGCGGTGGCGGGGAACAGCTCCTTGGAGAGCTCCTTGGCGGCCCGCCGGGAGGGGTTGGCCAGCTCGTGCGGGATCTCGTCCAGCCGGTTGCGGACGAGGCGCTCGACCTCGCTGTCGGCGAACGCGGGCGCCCTCAGGGCGTCGGCGAGGAGGCCGAGGCCCTTGGGCAGGCGCGAGGCCGGCACTTCGAGGCTGAGCCGGACGCCGGGGTGGTCGGCGTGCGCGTCCAGCGTGGCCCCGCAGCGCTCCAGTTCGGCGGCGAACTCCTCGGCGGAGTGCTTGTCGGTGCCCTCGGAGAACGCGCGCGCCATGATCGTGGCGACGCCGTCCAGGTCCGCCGGTTCGGCGTCCAGCGGCGCGTCGAGGAGGATCTCGACGGCGACGACCTGCTGGCCGGGGCGGTGGCAGTGCAGGACCGTCAGCCCATTGGCCAGCGCGGCCCGCTCGGGCGCCGGGAAAGCCCACGGCTTGGCCTCGCCGGCCCGGGGCTGGGGGTGGAAGTCCATCGTGGCGAGCTCGGTCACCGGGCCGCCTCCTCGTTCTCGTCCTGGTCGGCGGGGGCTTCGGCGGCGGTCGGCTCGTAGACGAGCACCGCGCGGTTGTCGGGGCGCAGACGGGCCTTGGCGATCTCCTGCACCTCCTCGGGCGTGACGTCCAGCACCCGCTGGACGGCGGTCAGGGCGAGCTGCGGGTCGCCGAACAGGACGGCGTACCGGCACAGTTCGTCCGCGCGGCCGGCGACCGTGCCGAGCCGGTCGAGCCACTCGCGCTCCAACTGGGCCTGGGCGCGCTCCATCTCCTCGGCCGTGGGGCCCTCCGCGGCGAACCGGGCGAGCTCCTCGTCGATCGCGGCCTCGATGACGGGCACCTCGACGTCCCCGGACGTCTTCACGTCCAGCCAGCCCAGGGAGGGGGCCCCGGCGAGCCGCAGCAGGCCGAACCCGGCCGCCACGGCCGTCCGGTCACGGCGCACCAGGCGGTTGTAGAGCCGGGAGGACTCGCCGCCGCCGAGGACGGTGAGCGCCAGGTCGACGGCGTCGCACGCACGCGTGCCGTCCTCGGGCAGCCGGTAGGCGGCCATCAGGGCGCGGGCCGGCACCTCCTCCTCGACGATCTCGCGCAGCTGCTCGCCGATGACCTCGGGCAGCGCGCCGTCGCGCGGAGCGGGCTTGCCGTCGTGGCCGGGGATGGAGCCGAAGTACTTCTCGACCCAGGCGAGGGTCTGCGCCGGGTCGATGTCGCCGACCACGGACAGGACCGCGTTGTTGGGCGCGTAGTACGTGCGGAAGAACGCTCGCGCGTCCTCCAGGGTCGCCGCGTCCAGGTCGGCCATCGAGCCGATCGGCGTGTGGTGGTAGGGGTGGCCGTCCGGGTAGGCGAGAGCGGTCAGCTTCTCGAACGCGGTGCCGTAGGGGACGTTGTCGTAGCGCTGGCGGCGCTCGTTCTTGACGACGTCGCGCTGGTTCTCCATCGACTCGTCGTCGAGGGCGGTGAGCAGGGAGCCCATGCGGTCGGCCTCCAGCCAGAGGGCGAGCTCCAGCTGGTGGGTGGGCATGGTCTCGAAGTAGTTGGTGCGCTCGAAGCTGGTGGTGCCGTTGAGCGAGCCGCCCGCGCCCTGGACCAGTTCGAAGTGGCCGTTGCCCTTGACCTGGCCGGAGCCCTGGAACATCAGGTGCTCGAAAAGGTGAGCAAGGCCGGTACGCCCCTTGACTTCGTGGCGCGAGCCCACGTCGTACCAGAGGCACACCGCCGCGACGGGGGTCAGGTGGTCCTCCGAGAGCACCACGCGCAGGCCGTTGGCCAGGCGGTGCTCGGTCGCTGTCAGGCCCCCGGAGCCTGCCTGGGCTGTGGCGGTGTGACCCATGGGCATGTACGTCCCTTCCGATCGCGGACGCGGTCGTCGAAACCGCGGTTTTCCTGCCGGTCCTGCCACTGTATGCAAGCGTGCGGACGGTCCGCGAAGTTCCCGGGCGACATACGCCGAGAGCGAGATCGCGTAGCCTGCGGGCAGCCGTGGAGGAGGTGCCTCCGCGTGCGGGGCCGGACCGCCGACGCCGGGTCCACGCCCGCGCTGTCACTGCCACGGTCCACAATGGTCCGCGTCAGATCCCGTCACGCCCCAGCAAGGAGCCGGCAGCGATGGCCCGCCGCAGCACGAAGACCCCGCCGCCCGACGACTCGTACGAGGAGCGGATCCTCGACATCGACGTCGTCGACGAGATGCAGGGCTCCTTCCTCGAGTACGCGTACTCGGTCATCTATTCCCGCGCCCTGCCGGACGCCCGTGACGGCCTGAAGCCGGTGCATCGCCGCATCGTCTACCAGATGAACGAGATGGGCCTGCGCCCGGATCGCGGCTATGTGAAGTGCGCCCGCGTCATCGGCGAGGTCATGGGCAAGCTGCACCCGCACGGCGACGCGTCGATCTACGACGCCCTGGTGCGCATGGCCCAGCCCTTCTCCATGCGTGTGCCGCTGGTCGACGGCCACGGCAACTTCGGTTCGCTGGGCAACGACGACCCGCCGGCCGCCATGCGGTACACCGAGTGCCGCCAGGCCCAGGCGACGAGCCTGATGACGGAGTCGATCGACGAGGACACGGTCGACTTCACGCCGAACTACGACGGCCAGGAGCAGGAGCCGGTGGCACTGCCCGCCGCCTTCCCGAACCTGCTGGTCAACGGCGCGTCAGGGATCGCGGTCGGCATGGCCACGAACATGCCGCCGCACAACCTGGGCGAGGTCGTCGCGGCCGCCCGGCACCTGATCCGCTACCCCGGCGCGGATCTGGACGCCCTGATGAAGTTCGTCCCGGGACCCGACCTGCCGACCGGCGGCCGGATCGTCGGCCTCTCCGGCATCCGGGACGCCTACGAGAACGGCCGCGGCACCTTCAAGATCCGAGCCACGGTCGCGGTGGAGACGGTGACGGCCCGCCGCAAGGGTCTGGTCATCACCGAACTGCCGTTCACCGTCGGTCCCGAGAAGGTCATCGCCAAGATCAAGGACCTGGTCGGCTCGAAGAAGATCCAGGGCATCGCCGACGTCAAGGACCTCACCGACCGCGCGCACGGCCTGCGCCTGGTCATCGAGATCAAGAACGGCTTCGTGCCGGAGGCGGTCCTGGAGCAGCTGTACAAGCTGACGCCCATGGAGGAGTCCTTCGGCATCAACAACGTGGCGCTGGTCGACGGCCAGCCGCTCACGCTGGGTCTCAAGGAGCTTCTGGAGGTCTATCTCGACCACCGCTTCAACGTGGTGCGCCGCCGCAGCGAGTTCCGGCGTACCAAGCGCCGTGACCGGCTGCACCTGGTGGAGGGCCTGCTGACGGCGCTCGTCGACATCGACGAGGTCATCCGGCTGATCCGCTCCAGCGAGAACAGCACGCAGGCCAAGGAGCGCCTGATGGAGCGCTTCTCGCTGTCGGAGGTCCAGACGCAGTACATCCTGGACACCCCGCTGCGCCGGCTCACCAAGTTCGACCGCATCGAGCTGGAGGCGGAGAAGGAGCGGCTCAACGCGGAGATCGCGGAGCTGACCCGGATCCTGGACTCGGACGCGGAGCTGCGCAAGCTGGTCTCGGCGGAACTCGCCGTGGTGGCGAAGAAGTTCGGCACCGAGCGCCGTACGGTCCTGCTGGAGTCCTCGGGCGCCACGGCCACCGCAGTGCCCCTCCAGGTCGCGGACGACCCGTGCCGCGTCCTGCTGTCCTCCACGGGCCTGCTGGCCCGCACGGCCAACGGCGAGCCCTTCGCGGAGGACTCGGAGGACGGGGACGGCAGGCGCACCAAGCACGATGTGATCGTCTCGGCCGTGCCGGCCACCGCGCGCGGGGAGATCGGCGCGGTCACGTCCTCGGGCCGGCTGCTGCGGATCAACGTCGTCGACCTGCCGCAGCTCCCGGACACGGCGACGGCGCCGAACCTCTCGGGCGGCGCCCCGCTGGCGGAGTTCGTCTCCCTGGAGGGCGACGAGACGGTGGTCTGTCTGACCACGCTGGACGAATCGTCCCCGGGTCTGGCGCTGGGCACGGAACAGGGTGTGGTCAAGCGGGTCGTGCCCGACTACCCGACCAACAAGGACGAGCTGGAGGTCATCGCCCTCAAGGACGGCGACCGGATCGTCGGCGCCGTCGAGCTGCGCACCGGTGAGGAGGACCTGGTCTTCATCACCGACGACGCCCAACTGCTGCGCTTCCAGGCCGCGCAGGTGCGCCCGCAGGGCCGTCCGGCGGGCGGTATGGCGGGCATCAAGCTGATCGAGGGCGCGAAGGTGATCTCGTTCACGGCCGTGGACCCCGCGGTGGACGCGGTGGTGTTCACGATCGCGGGCTCGCGCGGAACGCTGGACGACTCCGTCCAGACGACCGCCAAGCTCACCCCCTTCGACCAGTACCCGCGCAAGGGGCGCGCCACCGGCGGTGTGCGCTGTCAGCGGTTCCTGAAGGGCGAGGACTGCCTCTCCCTGGCCTGGGCGGGCCCCGTCCCGGCCAAGGCGGCGCAGAAGAACGGCCTGCCCGCCGACCTCCCGGAGATGGACCCGCGCCGGGACGGTTCGGGCGTATCGCTGGCGAAGACGGTGTCGGTGGTGGCCGGGCCGGTCTAGGCCGGGTCTACGCCTCGTCCGGAGGATCCAGCAGGTCCCCGTCCTCGGCGGGGGCCGGTACGTAGCGCAGGACGCCCCACATGCCGTGCTCGTCGGCGTGCGGAGCGTCGCTCGTGCACGCGTCGAGTTCCTTGGCGAGGGCGGCGGTGTCGATGCCGGCGCCGATGAGGACGACCTGGGTGAGCCGGGCGTCGGCGGCCGCCCAGGGCTCCGGGTAGAAGCGGAGGAAGGGCCCGACGGCGTGCACGGCGTACCGGTTGGCCGGGTCGTGCGGGCCGAAGTCGACGTACCCCTTGATCCGGTAGAGCCCCTCGGGCCTGCTGTCGAGGAACTCCATCGCCCGGCGCGGGTCGAGGGGGACTTCGGAGCGGTAGGAGAGGCTGTCGTAGGCGGTGTGCAGGTGGTCGGCGTGGCCGTCCTGGGCATGGTCGTGCAGGTCGTCGAAGGAGAGCTGCCCGACGCGCTCGCGGCTGGGCCGGCAGTCGAAGAGGAGCTCGGCGTCGACACGGCCGTAGGTGGCGGGGACGACGGCGGCCCGGTCGGTCAGGGAGCGCACCAGCGCGAGGACGCGGTCGGCTTCGGGCGCGCGGTCGAGCTTGTTCACCACGACGAGGTCGGCGAGCGCGAGGTGCCGGTCGATCTCGGGGTGCTTCGCGCGGGTCGCGTCGAACTCGGCGGCGTCGACGACCTCGACGAGCCCGCCGTAGACGATCCCGGGGTGCTCGCTGGCCAGGACCATCCGCACGAGTTCCTGGGGCTCGGCGAGGCCGCTGGCCTCGATGACGATGACGTCGATGCCGGCGGCCGGCGCGGCGAGCCGTTCGAGGTAGACGTCGAGTTCACTGGCGTCGACGGCGCAGCACAAACAGCCGTTGCCGAGGGAGACGGTGGAGTCGCCGAGCGCGCCGGCGACGGCCATGGCGTCGATCTCGATGGCGCCGAAGTCGTTCACGATCGCCCCGATGCGGCTGCCTCCGCTGCGGTGCAGGAGATGGTTGAGCAGGGTCGTCTTGCCGGAGCCCAGGAATCCGGCGAGCACGACGACCGGGATCTGCTGCGGACTGCGGCTGTGCGACACGTGCGACCTCTCTGAACGCCGCGCGTGCACCGGCTCGCGGCCGGGCGCGCGTGCGAGGAATGAATGCGGTCCCAGGATACGAGCCGGAGGAAACCCGGCGAAGTGAACGCTTGTCAGCAGCATGTGCGGGGCAGACCTTGGGCATGGCGCCCTGGCGTGCGACCCTCGCTTCCCTCCGTGCGCCTCCCCTCCGCCTCCCCCGCCGATCAGAGCCGCTCGGCACTCTGGGAGGCGGCAAGCGCCGCCCACCGCTCGCCGGTCCCCGTCACGCCCACCCGCACCCCGACGACCGGCGCACGGCCGCCCGATCGGGAGTTTTTGACATGGCCACACAGAGGTTTGGGGTACGCGGACTCGGTGCAGCCGCCGCGGCGGCCGTCGGCATGGCCGCCGGTGCTCTGATCACCATGGCGGCACAACGCCATGCGCTGGAGGCACTCCGCGTGCGACTGGAACACCTGGAACGCACCGCCCACTCCCAGCAGCACACCAACCTGGCCAACCAGCAACGCCTGCACTGGGAATTGCTGAGCAAAGCCATCGACGACCCCGAACTGGCAGAAGTGCTGGACCTCTTCGAGGCGCCCGTTTCCACCAAGCAGCGGCGCCAGTACCTCTACGCAAACGCGCTCTACACGAACGCGCTCTTTTATTACCGGATCGGCAATATCTCCCGCGAAGAGTTCTTCGGGTACATCCGGGGCATTCTGCAGAATCCCGTCGTACGGGAGTACTGGTACGCGACCAGACATCAACGGGCCACCATTGCGGACGGCTCGGACGAAGCGGAACTCGGCCGTATGGTGGACGAACTCCTGATACAACTCGAGGAGTCGGACGCCGACGAATGGTGGGTGGTGGGCGAGCCGCCGACTCCGTGAAAGCAGTGCGGTCTCGACGCTGTCGGCGCACTCCGGAGGGCGAGGGCTCACGCGCGCGGCCGCACTCCCCGCTTCCGGAGTTCACACCCACGGCCCATAACGAACCGATGAAGTTGAGAGTTGAGTGGGGCGTCAGGGAGTTGACTCGCGCTTGATCGCGTAGAGGACCCCACCAGATCGTCGCCTACGCCGCCGGATGACGAGCGCACCCCACAGGGCCCGCCTTGCACCGCGTAGTCGTCGTGCGAAGCCAACGGACCCAAGGGAAGCAACAGTGAGTCAGATCATCCGTCGGATCGGTGCATCTCCGCGCGCTCGGGGAAGCGTGAGCGGAGCGAATTGCCCCGATATTTTTGAACTTGCCGACGGCAATTTCGCGGTAATCGGCACGGACGCCACGGATTCACTGGACCCCGGCCTTCCCTCCGACGCCTCACGCGGTGAGCACGAGCGCATTGTCGTCATCACCCGAGAGACCCTCCTGCGCGCAAAGGCCGATATTCCGGACCTCTAGCCCTCCTGAGACACCGGCCCGGCCCGCCCCTTCGCGACGCCGGGCCTTCCTCGTCCGGGTGGATACGGTGGCCCCCATGCGCGATCAAGAACCCGGCCCCGGCCACCCCGAACGACGGCTGAGCACCAAGGAGGCCGCCGAGGCGCTCGGGGTGAAACCCGAGACCGTGTACGCGTACGTCAGCCGCGGCCAGTTGAGCAGCAGGCGCACGCCGGGCGGACGGGGCAGCACGTTCGACCCCGAGGAGGTCGGCGCGCTGGCGCGCCGCAACAGGCGGGAGAGCAGCGGGAGTCCGGGATCCGGGGCGGAGCTGTCGGTACGCACCCACGTCACGTCGATCGTCGAGGACCGCTACTACTTCCGCGGCGTGGACGCCGTCGATCTGGCCTCCCGCCACTCCTACGAAGAGGTCGCCGAGTGGCTGTGGACGGGCCGGCTGCGGCCCGGGGTCACGTTCACCGCGCCCGAGGCGTCCGTGTCGGCCGCCCGCCGTGTCGTCGAGGCGCTGCCCGAACACACCGGCCCCACCGACCGGTTGCGGGTCGCCGCCGTCGCCGCGGCGGCCGTCGACCCCCTGCGCTTCGACCTGTCCGAGGACGCGGTGCTCGGCACCGCGCGCATCCTGATCCCCACCCTCGTCGCCGCACTGCCCCCGAAGCGGCCCACCCACCGCGACGAAGGCTCCCTCGCCGGGCGGCTGTGGGGCCGGCTCAGCGGACGCCCCGCCGAACCGGCGCAACTGCACGTCCTCGACACGGCGCTCGGTCTGCTCGCCGACCACGACCTGGCCGCCTCGACGCTCGCGGTGCGTGTGGCCGCCTCGGCCCGCGCACACCCGTACGCTGCCGTCTCCGCCGGGCTCGGCGTGCTCGAAGGACCCCTGCACGGCGCGGCGAGCGGGCTCGCCCACCGGATGCTCCTGGAGGTGCTCGACCTCGGCAGCGCGGTCCCGGTGATCGCGGAAGAGCTGCGGGCCGGGCGTCGCATTCCCGGTCTCGGGCACCCGCTCTACCCCGGCGAGGACCCACGCGCGCGTGCCCTCTTCGCCCTCCTGGAAAACATTCCAGAAGCCGCGCCCGCCCTCGCCGCCGCCCGGGACGTCGTCGCCACGACCGCCCGCCATGCGCCGCTGCACGCCAATGTGGACCTGGCGCTGGCCGTGCTCACCGCGTCCTGCGGCATGGAGTCCTCGGCCGGCGAGACGATCTTCGCCGTCGCCCGCACGGCGGGCTGGATCGCCCACGCCCTGGAGGAGTACGGCGAGCGCCCCCTGCGGATGCGGCCCAGCGGGCACTACGTGGGCCCGAAGCCGCCACGGCCACTGCCGGAGCAGCCGCAGCCACTGCCGGAGTAGCCGCAGCCACTGCAGCCACCGCCGGAGCAGCCGTCCGGCGGCGGACGGTCCGCGCGCGGGTGGCCTCGGGTGTCGCAGCAGACACAGCCACGGCCCGGCGACTCCACAGCGTTCCACAGGCGTAGTGGGAAGTCGCCGGCCGCCAAGTCAGGTTAGGCTCACCTCTGTGAGTACGTGCGCAACCGTCTCGCGGAACCTCGACGAGCCCATTTCCGGCACCGCGGCCACCGCCAGGACCTGGCTCCTGCTGGAGCAGACCGGTCCGTGGGGAGCCGATGCGCTCACGTCGAGCCACCTCGACCCGGCACTGGGCCGCGCCCTGGACGCGGCGGCGAAGGGCACGGGGGTGCGTATCGCGCTCATCCGCCGCCCCGGCCGGCACGCCGACCCGGGCATGCCGCCGCCCGTACGGCACGTGTACGCGGCCCACACCACGCCCGGCGGCATCTGGCTGCACAGCGCCACGACCACCGACCCAGGGCGGCTGCTCGACCTCGACATGGCCGCGCTCGGCCGGGGCGAGCACCACACCTTCGACCACGCGCTCGGGGGCCGGCCCCACACCGGCGACCCCCTCGCCCTCGTCTGCACCAACGGCAAGCGCGACCGCTGCTGCGCGCTCCTCGGCCGTCCGCTGGCCGCGGAGCTCGCCGCCTCGGGCGTGCAGGGCGCCTGGGAGGTCACCCATCTGGGGGGTCATCGCTTCTCTCCCACGCTGCTCGTCCTGCCGCACGGATACGCGTACGGCCGCGCCGAGGCCCACACCGTCAAGGAGGTCCTGCACGGCGTCCAGGAAGGGCGGATCGTCGTGGAGGGGTGCCGCGGGAGCTCGGCCTGGGAACGGCCCGGCCAGGCGGCGGAGCTGGCGGTGCGGGCGGCGACCGGTGAGGACGCGGCGGAGGTGCTGAGCATCGTGCGGACCACCGGCGGCGCTCCGCGCTGGGAGGTGACCGTCGCGCACACGGACGGACGTCACTGGCAGGTCGTCGTGACCCAAGGGGCCGCGCAGCCGCCCCGGCCGGAGAGCTGCGGCACGTCGGTGCTCGGTTCACCCGCGCGGATGGACGTCGTGGCACTGCACGAAATGGCGGGTTCGGCAGCGGTGGGCTGAGCCGCACTCTAAGCCGCGAACGCGGCGGGTCGAGCCGCTCTCGAACACGGTTCGATCATGCCCCGCGCGGACACGGCCGAACCGTTTCCTCTTGACTCGGTCAAGTGATCCACGTCACCCACCCCTACGGCTGCGCGCTCCCGCCCACGTACCTTCTTGGGTATGAGCCCCACTCCCCCCGCGCGACGCCTGCGCCTCGGAATGCCGAGGCGCATGTTCTCGCAGCTCCTGCTCATGCAGCTGGCGATCGCCGCGGGAGTCGTGGTGCTCGCGACCGGGCTGTTCCTCGCCCCGCTCAGCGCCCAGCTGGACGACCAGGCGATGCGCCGTGCGCTCGCCATCGCGCAGACCACCGCGGCGGTGCCGCAGATAGCCGAGGACCTCCAGCGCACCCGGCCGTCGGTCGACGGACCCGTGCAGCGGGAGGCCGAGAGGATCCGCGAGGCCAGCGGCGCCGAGTACGTCGTGGTCATGGACCTGCACGGCACGCGCTGGTCGCACACCGACACCGCGCAGGTCGGCGGCCATGTCTCGACCGACCCGAGCCAGGCCCTGGCCGGCAGGGACGTCATGGAGATCGACAGCGGCACGCTGGGCCGCTCGGCCCGCGGCAAGGTGCCCCTGCGCGACGCCGACGACAAGATCATCGGAGCGGTCTCGGTCGGCATCGAGTACGACAGCGTCCGGGCCCGCCTGATCCACGCGATCCCCGGGCTGTTCGCCTACGCCGGAGGCGCCCTCGCCGTGGGCGCGCTGGCCGCCTGGCTGATCTCCCGGCGGGTCCAGCGCCAGACCCGTGACCTGGCCTTCTCGGACATCTCCGCACTGCTCGCGGAGCGCGAGGCGATGCTGCACGGGATCCGCGAGGGGGTCGTCGCCCTGGACCCTGCGGGCCGCGTCCGGCTGCTCAACGACGAGGCCCAGCGTCTGCTCGGCATCGGGGACGAGGTGGTGGGCGAGGCGCCCGACGAGGCGCTCGGCCTGGGCCGCACGGCCGACGTCCTGGCCGGCCGGGTGACCGGCACCGATCTGATCGCCGTCCGCGGGCAGCGGGTCCTGGTCGTCAACCGCATGCCCACCGACGACGGCGGCGCCGTGGCCACCCTGCGCGACCGCACGGAGCTGGAACAGCTCGGCCGCGAGCTCGACTCGACGCGCGGGCTCATCGACGCGCTGCGCGCCCAGGACCACGAGCACGCCAACCGCATGCACACGCTGCTCGGGCTGCTCGAACTGGAGATGTACGACGACGCCGTGGAGTTCGTCGGGGAGGTGGTCGGCGACCACCGGGCCACCTCGGAGCAGGTCACCGAGAAGATCGAGGACCCGCTGCTCGCCGCCCTGCTGGTCGGCAAGGCGACCGTCGCGGCGGAGCGCGGCGTCGCGCTCTGGGTCTCCGACCGGACCCGGCTGCCCGACCGGCTGATCGACCCGCGCGGGCTGGTCACGGTCGTCGGCAACCTGGTGGACAACGCGCTCGACGCCGTCGCGGGCACCCCGCACGCGCGCGTGGAGATCGAACTGCGGGCGGACGGCCGGGCCGCGGTACTGCGGGTGCGGGACACCGGCCCGGGCATCCCGGCCGAGCAGCGTGAGCTGGTCTTCACCGAGGGCTGGTCCACGAAGAAGCCGCCCGCACACGGCAAGCGCGGCATCGGGCTCTCGCTGGTGCGCAGACTCGCCGAGCGGCAGGGCGGCAGCGCCACGGTCGGCGAGGCCGCCGGCGGCGGCGCCGAGTTCACCGTCGTCCTGCCCGAGGCGCTGACCGAGCCCGAACTGGAACCCGCCCTCGCCGCACCGGTGAAGAGCGCCGCCGAGGAGGAGTCCCGATGATCGAGGTCCTGGTCGTGGACGACGACACCAGGGTCGCCCGGGTCAACGCCGCCTACGTCGAGAAGGTGCCCGGCTTCCACGTGGCCGGCGAGGCCCACAACGCCGCCGACGCCCTGCGCCAGCTGGAACTGCTGCCGCACCTGGACCTCGTCCTCCTGGACCACTACCTGCCCGACGAGACAGGCCTGGAGATGGTCCAGGAGATGCGTCGGCGCGGCCACCAGACCGACGTCATCATGGTGACCGCCGCGCGGGACGTCTCGACCGTGCAGGCGGCGATGCGCCAGGGCGCCCTGCAGTACCTGGTGAAACCGTTCGCCTTCGCCGGGCTGCGCGCCAAGCTGGAGGCATACGCCGAGCTGCGCCGCACCCTCGACGGCGGCGGCGAGGCCGAACAGGCCGACGTCGACCGCATCTTCGGCGCGCTGTCCGCCTCCTCGGAGCCCGGTCTGCCCAAAGGGCACTCGCCCACCACCGCCGAACTCGTGCGGCAGTCCCTGATGAACGCCGAGGGACCCCTGTCGGCCCAGGAGATCGCCGATCGGACGGGGGTGAGCCGCCAGACCGCCCAGCGCTATCTGAAGCTCCTGGAGCGCACGGGACGGGCCCGTCTGACCCTGAAATACGGCGACGCGGGCCGCCCGGAACACCGTTACGTGTGGGCGACCCGCGCCTGAGGGCACGGTTCTTGGGGGCGGGGGAAGGAACCGTGCCCCTTCCTGGAATACGGATGCGGGGCCGCCGCCTACTCGACCGTCAGCCCGTCGCCTTGTCGACGAACTCGGTCGTGTAGGTCCGGCTCAGGTCGACGTCCGCGTTCTGGATGTTCGGGTTGAACGCCTTGAGGACCTTCTCGACGGTCTCGGGGCCGTTCTCGGGCATCACGCCGTCCTTGGTGAACATGGGCAGCGTGTTCTGGATGGCCACCGAGTACAGCATGCCGTTGCCCTGCGAGTAGTCGGCCGGCATCTTGTCGGCGATCTCGCTCGCACTGTGGGTGGACATCCACTTGAGCGTCTTGACGAATGCATTGGCCAACTTCTGGACGGTGTCCTTGCGGTCGTTGACCCAGTCCGTCTGCATGTACAGACTTGACGACGGATACGGTCCGCCGAGCGCCTCCTCGGAGCCCTTCGGGGTCCGCATGTCGAGCAGGATCTTGCCGGCCTTCTTGTCCAGGATCGTCGCCACGGTCGGGTCGGTCGTCATGCCGCCGTCGATGGCGCCCTGCTGGAGGGCCGCGATGAAGGTGGGCCCCGCGCCGACGGCGACCGGGGTGAACTCGCTGACCTTGACGCCGTTCTTCACGGCGAGGTACTTGGTGAGGAAGTCGGTTGAGGAGCCGAGCCCGGTGACGCCGAGCTTCTTCCCCTTGAAGTCCTTGGGCGAGGCGATGTCGTCCTCCGCCTTCGTGGAGACGATCTCCACCTCGCCGGGCGCGTGCGAGAACTGGACGACGGACTCCACCTCCTTGCCCTTCACCTGGAGGTCGAGGGTGTGGTCGTAGAAGCCGACGGCGCCCTGGACCTGGCCGGAGACGAGCGCGGTCTCGGCCTGCACACCGGCCGGCTCGCTCAGCAGTTCGACGTCGAGTCCCTCGGCGTCGAAGTAGCCGAGGCGCTGGGTGAGCATCGCGGGCAGATAGATGACCTTGTCCAGGCCGCCGACCATGATCTTGACCTTCGTGCCCTTGCCGTCGCCCTTGCTGTCCGAGCCGGTGGAGGCGGTGCTCGCCGCGTCGTTGGCACAGGCGGTGAGGGAGGCGAGGGCGAGCAGGCCGGCGGCTGCCAGGGCCGTGTATCTGGCGGTTGTGCGCATGGCGGGTTCACGTCCTTGTGAGAGGCGATGCGGGGAGGGAAGCGGGGATGGGGAGGTGGAGAGGGGAGACGGGGGGACGGGGGGACGGGGGGACGGGGGGACGGGGGGACGGGGGGACGGGGAAGCGAAGTGGGGATCGTTCAACGATGGGTCAGCTGTCGGAGGCCGACGGCTTCCAGCGGAAGATGCGGCGCTCGGCGAAGGTCAGCAGCCCCTCGGCGGCCAGTGCGACGACGGCGAGGATGACCATCGCGGCGTACACGCCGGCCGCGTTGAACGTGCCCTGGGACTGCGCGACGAGCAGGCCGATGCCCTTGGTGGCGCCGATGTACTCGCCGACGATGGCGCCGATCAGCGCGAAGCCGAAGCTGACGTGGAGGCTGGTGAAGATCCAGGAAGTGGCGGACGGGATGACCACCTGCAGCGTCACCCTGCGGTCGCTCGCGCCGAGAATGCGGGCATTGGCGACCAGGTTGCGGTCGACCTCGCGGGCGCCCTGGAAAGCGTTGAAGAAGACCGGGAAGAACACCAGGACGACGGCCGAGGCGACCTTCGAGGCCGGGCCGAGACCGAACCAGATCACGAAGATCGGGGCCAGCACGATCCTGGGTATGGAGTTGAGCACCTTGATGTATGGACCAAGGATGTCGGCGAGAAACGTGATCCGCCCGAGCGCGATTCCGCACACGACGCCGGTGACCACGCCGATGATCCAGCCGAGCAGCGCCTCGTAGAGCGTGTACCAGATCTGCTCTCCCAGGGAGCCGAGCGCGGTCCCGTGCGTCACCCAGGTGTAGATCTGGTCCCAGATCTTCGTGGGCATCGAGAAGTTGAACGGATCGATGACCTTCGCCCGGGAGAACGCCTCCCACAGGGCGAGCACGGCCACCAGCAGCAGGACGCGGGACGCCGCGACGACGACCTTGCGCTTGCGTGCGGCACGCGCGCGTGAGTGGGCGCGGTCGGCTGTCTTGACCGTGTCGACCAGCGGCGGCTCGAGAACGTCAGGCGACATGGGCGGCACCTCTTTCGCGGGTGATGCGGACCTCTTCACCGAGGGACTCCCAGATCTCGCGGTAGATCTCGATGAACCGCGGCTCCAGACGCACCGACTCGACCTTGCGCGGCCGCGGCAGGTCGATGTCGAAGACGTGCTTGACGGTGGCGGGGCCGGCGGTCATCACGACGACCTTGTCGGCCAGCGCGATGGACTCCTCCAGGTCGTGGGTGACGAAGACGACGGACGCGCCGGTGCCCTCCCACAGTTCGAGGAGTTCGTCCGACATCAGAGCCCTGGTCTGCACATCGAGCGCCGAGAACGGCTCGTCCATGAGCAGGATCTCGGGGTCGTTGACGAAGGTCGCGGCGAGCGCGACGCGTTTGCGCTGACCGCCGGAGAGCTGATGCGGGTAGCGGTCCTCGAACGCGGTGAGTCCGACCCGGGCCAGCCACTCGCGGGCCCTCCGCCTCGCCTCCGCCTTGGGCACACCACGAAAACGGGGGCCGGCCATGACGTTGGACAGGACTGTGCGCCACGGGAACGTCGCGTCCTGCTGGAAGACGAAACCGACCTTGTCGCCGACGCCACGCACGGGCTGCCCGGCGACCAGCACCTCGCCCTGGGTGGGCTCTTCCAATCCGCTGACCAGGGTCAACGTGGTCGACTTCCCGCAGCCGGTCGGTCCGACGACGGCCACGAACTCGCCCTGCCGGACGGTGAGGTCGAGTTCCCGCACAGCGGTGTGCGGGGCTCCCGACGGGGTCTTGAAGACCTTGCTCGCACCCCGCAGCTGGATGGCGGGGCTGGTGTGTGCGCTCATGGCCGGGGACCGTAGAGGTGACCGGTGGGACAGCAGCAGTCTTATGGGCGCATGCGCTTCTTTTGCTTGCAAGAGCCTGTTGTGCTCGTTCTGCGCGCGCTACAACAGCGAAGCCGAAACACAGGTTTGACGCCCGCCCGGCCGCCACGGAGAGAGGCCCCATGATTGACGTCCTGGTGGTGGACGACGACTTCCGTGTCGCCGAGATCAACGCCAAGTACGTGGGGAAGGTTCCCGGTTTCCAGGTGGCCGCCCGCGCCCACAGTGCCGCGCAGGCGCTCGCCGCCATGCAGCGCGGAAACATCGACCTGGTCCTGCTCGACCACTACCTTCCCGACGGAACCGGACTCGAACTCGTGCACCGCATGCGGGAGCAGGGCCACGGCACCGACGTCATCATGATCACAGCGGCCGGCGACGTGACCACGGTGCAGACCGCGATGCGGCTGGGTGCCCTGCACTACCTGGTCAAACCGTTCACCTTCGCCGCGCTGCGCACACGTCTCGACTCATACGCCGCCCTGCGCCGCACGGTCGACCGGGTCGGGGGCCACGGCATCGCCGGCCAGGAGCAGGTCGACCGCATCTTCGGCGCCCTGCGCACCGCGCCGGCGCCGTCCTCGCCCGGTCTGCCGAGCGGCCACTCGGAACCGACCACGGACCTGATCTGCACTGTCCTGCATCGAGCGAACCACCCTCTGTCGGCCCACGAGGTCGCCGCCGAGACCGGCCTGAGCCGCTCCACCGCCCAGCGCTACCTCCGTCATCTGGAGCAGGCCGGCCGCCTGCGCCTCTCCCTCAAGTACGGCGACACCGGCCGCCCGGAACACCGCTATGCCTGGGTGGCGCCGTAGCCGCGGGCCGGCGCCCGCTGCGCAGCACAGCGGCGAAGCGACACGTCTAAGCGGCGCCCGCCCCTGTCAGTGACCGCACCTCGGTCTCCGCGTACTTGGCCTCGTCCGCGACCTCGGGCGAGGTGACCGTGCCGAGCCAGCCCGCCAGGAAGCCCAGCGGAATCGAGACCAGGCCCGGGTTCTGCAACGGGAAGTACTGGAAGTCCACGCCCGGGAAGAGCGACTCGGGGCTGCCCGACACCACCGGCGACAGCACGACGAGCGCCAGGGCCGGGAGCAGCCCGCCGTACACCGCCCATACCGCGCCCCGCGTGGTGAAGCCCCGCCAGAACAGCGAGTACAGCAGGACCGGCAGGTTCGCGGACGCGGCGACGGCGAACGCGAGCCCGACGAGGAAGGCGACGTTGAGGTCGCGGGCCAGCAGTCCGAGGGCGATGGCGACCACGCCGATGCCCACGGCGGCGACCCGTGCCACCGCGACCTCGCTGCGGGGCTTGGAATGGCGGCGACGCAGGGAGGCATACAGGTCGTGCGCCACCGACGCCGAGGAGGCGAGCGTGATTCCGGCGACCACGGCGAGGATGGTGGCGAAGGCGACGGCTGCCACCACCGCGAACAACACCGTTCCACCCGTGGAGTCGGCGCCGCCCCCCAGGTCGAGGGCCAGGAGCGGAACCGCCGTGTTCCCGGCCGCGTTCGAACCGCGCACGGCTTCCGGGCCGACGATCGCCGCCGCGCCGAAGCCCAGGACGATGGTCATCAGGTAGAAGCCGCCGATGAGCCCGATCGACCAGACGACCGAGCGCCGGGCGGCCTGCGCGGTCGGCACGGTGTAGAAGCGGGACAGGATGTGCGGCAGCCCCGCGGTCCCCAGCACCAGGGCGAGCCCCAGGCTCATGAAGTCGAAGCGCGCGGTCCAGTCCCCGCCGTACTTCAGTCCAGGAGCGAGGAACGCGGCGCCGTGCCCGCTGCGCTCGGCCGCCGTGCGCAGCAACTGGTCGAAGTCACCGTGGAAGCGCACCAGGACGAGCACCGTGAGCGTGACGGTACCGCCCAGCAGCAGAACCGCCTTGACGATCTGAATCCAGGTGGTGGCCCGCATCCCTCCCAACGACACATAGATGACCATGAGTGCGCCGACGCCGATGACCGCCCAGGACTGCGCCGCCTCTCCCGTGTTCCCGAGGAGCAGCGCGACCAGGCTGCCCGCACCCACCATCTGCGCCACCAGATAGAGAACGGACACGGTGACCGAGGAAGTTCCCGCGGCGATCCGCACCGGCCGTTCGCTCATCCGCGCGGCGACCACGTCGGCGAGGGTGAACCGCCCGCAGTTGCGCACCAGTTCGGCGACGAGGAACAGCACCACCAGCCAGGCCACGAGAAAACCCACCGAGTACAACAGGCCGTCGTACCCGAAGAGTGCGATCAGACCGGAGATGCCGAGGAAGGAGGCGGCCGACATGTAGTCGCCCGCGATGGCAAAACCATTTTCCATAGGGGAGAACAGCCGCCCGCCGACATAGAACTCCTCCTCCGAACCGTGCCGGTTGCGGCTCACCCAGGTCGTAATGCCCAACGTGACCGCGACGAACACGCTGAACAGCAGCAACGCCGGTGTCTGATGGACGCCGGTCATGACGCACCGCCCGTCGCCTCACGCGTCAACTCCTGGGTGTCCCACCGCAGATCGAGTGCGGCGCGATCCCGGCGCAGCCGGGCGTGCCGGGCGTAGGCCCAGGTGAGCAGGAACGTGCTGAGGAACTGTCCGAGTCCGGCGAGCAACGCCACGTTCACCGCGCCCGCCACCGGCCGCGCCATGAAGTCGGGTGCCGTCGTCGCCGTCACGACGTACGCCACGTACCAGACGAAGAAGGCGGCGACGGCGGGCACCACGAACCGCCGGTACCGGCTGCGCACCTCCTGGAACGCGGCGCTGCGCTGCACTTCGAGGTAGACCTGCGCCGCCGCCACGGCTCCGGTCTCCCGCTGCCGACGTACCGCCGGAACCTCGGTCACGGGCGCCGCTACGCCGGCCGACTCACCCCAGCCCGAGGCGAGCGCGTCGTACCACGGGTCCGCGTAGCGCACGTCTCCTGGTGTGTCGAAGAAGGTCTGGCCGTGGCCTCGGTCGTGTTCGCGGGCGTGTGGCGTGGGGCCGCCGGTCTCGGGACCGTCCCCGTCGGCACGGACACGACCGTTGCTTGACTGCATGCCCAAGGATGGACAGAACGGGAAGATCCCCGGCTCTTCTTCCCCGCAGGCTTCACCCCTTCAGGTGACCGACAGGCCGATTCACCCCCTGGGTGGCCGAACCAGCCCCTTCCCGTACGCGTAACGCACCGCCTGAGCACGGCCATTGAGTCCCGTCTTGGAGAAGATGTTGTTGATGTGTGTCTTCACCGTCGCGGTGGACACACTCAGCCGGCGCGCGATCTCCGGGTTGCTGAGCCCGTCGGCGATCAGCACCAGCACCTCCGCCTCCCGTGTCGTCAGCCCGTCGGGCGGACCGGCGGGCGCGGCCGGCTCCGGTTCGGGCGCCGACAGACGCTCCAGCAGCCTGCGTTGGACGCTCGGCGACAGCCCCGCGTCCCCGGACAGCACGCTGTGCACGGCCCGTACGATCTCGTCCCCGCCCGCGTCCTTGGTGAGGTATCCACGCGCGCCTGCTTTCAGCGCCGGGAACAGGGACTCGTCGTCCGCGTAGGTGGTGAGCACGACGACCTGTGTGGCGGGGTGCTCCGTGCGGATGCGCCGAGTCGCCTCCACTCCGTCGCAGCGGGGCATCCGCAGGTCCATCAGCACCACATCGGGAGCGAGTTCGCCGACCAGCCGCACCGCCTCGTCCCCGTCCGCTGCGGCTCCCACGACCTCGACTCCCGGCAGGAGCCCGAGCAGCATCACGATGCCTTCCCGGACGATCGTCTGATCGTCCGCGACGACCACCCTGGCCGGCTTCCTCTCCGGCTCCTCCGTCACAGCGGCACCTTCAGCGTCACCACGAAGCCTTTCTCCTCCGGTCCCGCGGCGAGCGATCCGCCCAGCAGTTCGGCGCGCTCGCGCATGCCCAGCAGACCGTACCCGCCTCCCGCCTCGGCGAGTTCGCCCGGCGAACCGCCCGAGTCCCGCACGTCCAGGGTGACTTCACGCGGGCTGTACTCCAGTCGCACGCGGACTTTCGCACCCGGTGCGTGCTTGCGGGCGTTCGTCAGGGCTTCCTGGGCGACCCTGCGCACCGCCTGCGAGGCCTCGACCGGCAGCGGTCTGCGTTCACCCTTCACGGTGACCTCCGCGCCGTCGGACGTACGGACGAGGTCGGTCAGGAAGTCCTCCAGCGGCGTCAGTTCACCGCGCAGTGCGGAGAGCGACTGTCTGGTCTCCTCGAGACCGTCGCGGGCCATTCCGCGTGCCGCGACCACGCGTTCGAGGATCTGTTCTCGGTCCGCACCCCGCTCGATGAGCAGCCGGGCAGCTTCCAGATGCACGAGTTGCGCCGAGAGGCTGTGGGCCAGGACGTCGTGGATCTCCCGGGCTATGCGGGCCCGCTCCGCGAGTGCGGCGGACTCGGCCTCGGCCGCGCGCGCGGCCCGCTCCTGTGCGAGCAGTCGCTGTGTCTGGCCTCTGGCCTCGGCGTCCAGGCGCAGTGCGTATCCGGCCAGCGCCATGCCTGCGATGACGGCGGCCGAGGTCGGCCTCGGGTCGTCGTTGACCCCAGCGAAGGCGGCGAATCCGACCGAGGCCATGGGCACTGCGGCGCACAGAGGCAGTCGCTCCAGCACTGCGATGGCGCACCCGCACCAGAGGACTACGGCCGCGGAGTCAAATCCGACGCCTTCCGCCCCTGCCGCCAGTCCCAGCAGCATGAGGACGAGTGCCAGCGACGCCCACAGCCGATGTTCGAGCGTGGTCCGGAACAAAGCCCAGGCCAGCCCGCCTGCCGCGAGCACTCCGCCGGCCCCGGCGAGCGCGGCCCACCCGTGGACGCGGCTGTCGTGGAAGGCGCCCCACAGCAGCGCGCTCAGCACCAGGAGCCTTACGGCCCAGGCCAGCAGCCGCCTGGGCCGCGAGAGCTCTTTGGGGCCCAGCGCTTCCCGTGAGGGCCAGCGGGTCCAGAAGTTCTCCGTCACACGCGCTCCTTCCACGTGGACCGGGGCACGTGGTCACCGTACGCCGTGGCGTGGACGGGAGCCTGGCTCAGGGACTGCGCACGCCGGATCAGCACGCCGGAGCGGACCAGGAGGGTGGCCGCGAGTGCCGGCAGCAGGGCCGAGCTGTCCTGGTGGATGCCCAGCAGCGCACCGACCCCGAAGAGGCCCAGTCGCACACCGATGCCGGCGCCCCAGACGGCCGCGCTCGCTTTGGTGCTCTTGCTCCACACCGAGCCGTCCTGCTCCACCCAGACTCGGGTGGTCCAGGCCCAGGCGGCTCCGATGGCCAGGCCGACGATCAGTTCGGCACCGAGTATCAGGGCCGCCGCGGTGTGGTGACGGGCATCGAGCAGGCCGGGCTCGCGCAGCGCTATGACGGCCAGGATCCCGGGCAGCAGCCACCATCGCCGGTCCGTGTCGATACGGCTTGCGCGCAACTGCCGCGCGATCACAAAGCCGGCCACGGCCACGATCACCAGTGCGTCGACGAGCCCGGACATCACAGCCTCCGTGTGCGGGAAGGGGATGCCGACAGCGAGCGCTGCCGACGCCTTCGACGCTACGGAAACGCGCCGCTCCGCAGATCGGAGCTGGGGTGGATCATGGGTGGATCTCCGCAGGCCAGGGTTCTCCACCCACGGGTGGAGAACCCCACCGAACGCCCCAGAGGAACCGCCGAACCGGCGGCGGAAGCCGGAAGCCAGAAGCCCAGGCCGTCCCTCCGCCCCGGCCGCGCCGCCTGACCGACGCTCTCGTCGACCCTACGGATCGATCCGGCGCGGGCACGGGCGGGGCCGGACCCCGGCCCAGGCCCGGACGACGCGCCGCCCAGGCCGAGCGCAGCGGCTACGCGTCGATGCGGGACCGGTCCAGCGTCGCCGCCGAGCTGGAGATGAACTCCTTGCGCGGCGCCACGTCGTTGCCCATCAGCAGATCGAAGACCTGCTCGGCGGAGTCCAGGTCCGAGAGGTTGATGCGACGCAGGGTGCGATGGCGCGGGTCCATCGTCGTCTCCGCCAGCTGGTCGGCGTCCATCTCGCCGAGGCCCTTGTAGCGCTGGATAGAGTCCTTGTACCGGACGCCCTTGCTCTGGAACTCCATGAGCTTGTCGCGCAGCTCACGGTCCGAGTACGTGTACACGTACTTGTCCTGGCCCTTCTTGGGCTGGATGAGCTCGACGCGGTGCAGCGGCGGCACCGCGGCGAACACCCGGCCGGACTCGACCATGGGCCGCATGTAGCGGTGGAACAGCGTCAGGAGCAGCGTACGGATATGGGAGCCGTCCACATCGGCGTCGGTCATCATGATGATCTTGCCGTAGCGGGCCGCGTCGATGTCGAACGTCCGGCCCGAGCCGGCTCCTATGACCTGGATGATCGCGCCGCACTCGGCGTTCTTGAGCATGTCGGTCACGGACGACTTCTGGACGTTGAGGATCTTGCCCCGGATCGGCAGCAGGGCCTGGAACTCGGAGTTCCGGGCGAGCTTCGCCGTGCCGAGCGCGGAGTCTCCCTCGACGATGAACAGCTCGCTGCGCTCGACGTCGTCGCTGCGGCAGTCGGCCAGCTTCGCGGGCAGGGAGGAGGACTCCAGTGCCGTCTTGCGGCGCTGCGCGTCCTTGTGCTGCCGGGCTGCGATACGCGTGCGTGCGGCGGCGACGGCCTTCTCCATGACGACCCGCGCCTGAGCCGCGTCATCGCGCTTGGTGGAGGTCAGGAACGCCTTGAACTCCTTGGAGATCACGGTGTTCACGATGCGCCGGGCTGCCGAGGTGCCGAGGATCTCCTTGGTCTGGCCCTCGAACTGGGGCTCGGCCAGCCGGACGGTGACGACGGCGGTCAGGCCCTCCAGGGCGTCGTCCTTGACGATGTCGTCCTCGGCGACGCGCAGCAGCTTCTTGGCGCGCAGGACCTCGTTCATCGTCTTGGCGATCGCCTGCTCGAAGCCCGCGACGTGCGTGCCGCCCTTGGGCGTGGCGATGATGTTGACGAACGACTTGAGGTTCGTGTCGTAGCCGGTGCCCCAGCGCATCGCGACGTCGACGCCGAGCTCGCGGGTGACCTCGGTCGGGGTCATCTGCCCGTGGTCGTCCAGGACCGGGACCGTCTCCTTGAAGGTGCCCTGCCCGGTGAAGCGGAGGACGTCGCAGACGGGCTTGTCGGCGGCCAGGTACTCGCAGAACTCGCTGATGCCGCCGTCGAAGCGGAAGGACTCCTCGCCCTTGCTGCCGCCGTCGCCGAGACCGTACTCGTCACGGACGACGATGGTCAGGCCGGGCACCAGGAACGCGGTCTGGCGGGCGCGCTGGTGGAGGTTCTCCAGGGAGAGTTTGGCGTCCTTGAGGAAGATCTGGCGGTCGGCCCAGTACCGCACGCGCGTGCCGGTGCGGTTCTTGGCGATCCTCTTGATCTTCCGCAGGCCGCCCGTCTCGAACTTGGCGTCGGGGCCGTCCGCGGCGAAGGAGCCCGGGACTCCTCGCCGGAAGCTGATCGCGTGCGTGTTGCCGTTTCGGTCCACCTCGACGTCGAGTCGGGCGGACAGGGCGTTGACCACGGAGGCGCCGACGCCGTGCAGACCGCCGGAGGCGGCATAGGAGCCGCCGCCGAACTTGCCGCCGGCGTGCAGCTTGGTCATGACGACCTCGACGCCGGACAGGCCGGTCTTGGGCTCGACGTCGACGGGGATGCCACGGCCGTTGTCACGGACCTCGACCGAGGCGTCGTCGTGGAGGATCACCTCGATGTGGTCGCAATAACCGCCCAGGGCCTCGTCGACGGAGTTGTCGATGATCTCCCACAGGCAGTGCATCAGACCGCGGCTGTCGGTCGAGCCGATGTACATACCCGGGCGCTTCCGCACGGCCTCGAGGCCCTCGAGGACGAGCAGGTGCCGCGCGGTGTAGTTGGAACCGTCCCGGTCTGCTCCTGCCAGCAGCGCTGTGGACGGCACGGACGTTTCGGCGGTCACGCGGTTCGCTCCTCGCTGAATTTCAGTTGGGGCCCTTCTGGGTAAGGGCACGGCTTGGGTTGCCGCCAAGAGGGTACCGAGGCCTGGTAGAGCCGTTGTAACGCCACCCTCGTCTGAACTCACCCTAGTCCAGCGTCGCATGCATGTTCGATCCCTCGATGGAGTGAAGTACATATCACGTTCCCTTCGAGGCATGAACCATTTAGGCTCCGGGCACGTCCTCATGAACAAACCGGCAATCCAGCCGGGAGGATAGAACCATGACCGACAGCGCGAAACCGTAAGCCACAGACCACGCAATACGGCACATTCGCCGCCAAACCGGCAGCAGACGGCCACCTCGGGAAAGATTTTTTCGAGGAGAAGCCACGAGCGGGAACGTTTTGGGGCTGGTTGGATGTTGACCCTGGTACGACAGCTCGTCGAGCTAGAGAAGAGGCGACGTGACTACTGTTCTGACCCCCGCGAGCCCGCTGACGGCCGCTGACCGCTGCGACCGCTGCGGCGCCCAGGCGTACGTGCGCGTCGTCCTGCTCAGCGGCGGAGAACTGCTCTTCTGCGCCCACCACGGCCGCAAGTTCGAGCCGGAACTCAAGAAGATCGCCGCTGAGATACAGGACGAGACGGAGCGGCTGACGACCGTGCCGGCGGCCTCGTCCGAAGAAGAGCGCTGATCCGACGCGTCTACGACGAGCCAGAACCGGCATAGGCCGGTACACAGGCGGCCGTCCCTGTTTCCCAGGGGCGGCCGCCCGCTCTTGCCGGGCCGAGGCCCGAGCCAGGGCGTCAGCCTCGCCTAGGGAAGACCCGCTCAGACCCCAGCAGGGGCCTGGCGGGACCCTCGGGTGGCGACGTCCCACTTCAGCGTCCGTACGGCGTCGGACACACGCGTGTAGACGCCCGGGCTCCCCGGCCGCCCACAGCCGCTTCCCCAGGACACGAGCCCGATGAGCCGGCCCTGCGCGACCAGCGGTCCCCCGCTGTCCCCCTGGCAGGCGTCGCGGCCGCCCCGCTCCTCTCCGGCGCACACCATGCTCCGCGCGATGTACATGCCGTCCGCCGAAGCGGGATACGCCTGCTCGCAGAGCGCGTCGGCCAGCACATGGACGCGAGCCGCCCTCAGGCTGTGGGCGTACGCGCCGAAGCCTGTTATGTCTCCCCAGCCGTAGACGACGGCGTCCGAGCCCGGCTCGTAGGCCGCATCGCCCGCGGCGGCCATACCGATGACCGCCGCCGCCGGGAGCGACCCGGCAAGGGTGAGCACGGCGAAGTCGCCGGCATTGCTGGCACTGTCGTAGCCCGGGTTCACCCAGACACTGCGCACGGAGACTTCCTGTCCCGCGTCGGAGTACAGGTCCGTACGGCCCGCGACGACCTTCAGGTCGGCCACCTGCCCCGGCGGCCCTCCCAGGACGTCCTCGGCCAGGCAGTGGGCCGCCGTGAGCACGGTGGACGGGCCGACCGCCACGCCTCCGCAGAACTGCCCCGAGCGCATACCTCCGAACCGGTCACGGCTGGACAGCGCGACCGCCCACGGGCTCTGGGCGACGTCGACCGGGAGACCGCCCACGACGACGCCGTCGGAGGCCGCCGGGGCGGCGGAGGCCAACGGTATGGCCACCGCCGCGGCCACCAGGATCAACGGCCGGGACAAGGCCCGGACAAGGGGACGACGCATGCGCGCTCCTCACTCTGGAGAGGTCGATGAACACCCAGAGTGATTCAGCGTCCGATGGCCCGCACCCGCGCGCCCGCGCCGAAGGCCCGGCTCCCCTCGGAGAACCGGGCCTTCGGCGTCGTACGGCTACGGCCTAGTCGAGGTAGTCGCGCAGCACCTGCGAACGGGACGGGTGGCGCAGCTTCGACATGGTCTTGGACTCGATCTGACGGATGCGCTCGCGCGTCACGCCGTACACCTTGCCGATCTCGTCGAGGGTCTTCGGCTGACCGTCGGTGAGACCGAATCGCATGGAGACGACGCCCGCCTCACGCTCGGACAGGGTGTCGAGGACAGAGTGCAGCTGCTCCTGGAGGAGGGTGAAGCTGACCGCGTCGGCCGGGACGACGGCCTCGGAGTCCTCGATGAGGTCGCCGAACTCGCTGTCGCCGTCCTCGCCCAGGGGGGTGTGCAGCGAGATGGGCTCGCGGCCGTACTTCTGGACCTCGATGACCTTCTCCGGGGTCATGTCGAGTTCCTTGGCCAGTTCCTCCGGGGTGGGCTCGCGGCCCAGGTCCTGGAGCATCTGGCGCTGCACGCGCGCGAGCTTGTTGATGACCTCGACCATGTGCACCGGGATACGGATGGTGCGGGCCTGGTCGGCCATCGCGCGGGTGATCGCCTGACGGATCCACCAGGTGGCGTACGTGGAGAACTTGTAGCCCTTGGTGTAGTCGAACTTCTCGACCGCGCGGATCAGACCGAGGTTGCCCTCCTGGATGAGGTCCAGGAAGAGCATGCCGCGGCCGGTGTAGCGCTTGGCCAGGGAGACCACCAGACGGAGGTTGGCCTCCAGAAGGTGGTTCTTGGCGCGGCGACCGTCCTCGGCGATGATCTCCAGCTCGCGCTTGAGCTTCGGCGCGAGCTTGTCGGCATTGGCCAGCTTGTCCTCGGCGAACAGACCGGCCTCGATGCGCTTGGCGAGTTCGACCTCCTGCTCGGCGTTGAGCAGCGGGACCTTGCCGATCTGCTTGAGGTAGTCCTTGACCGGGTCCGCGGTGGCGCCGGCCGCGGCGACCTGCTGCGCGGGCGCGTCGTCCTCGTCCTCGTCGGACAGGACGAAGCCGGCGCTCTCGGTGCCCTCGGGCTCGTCGCCCTTGGGAGCGTCCTCGATGGCCTCTTCTTCGACCAGCTCGGCGTCGTCCTTCTTGGCGGTCGTCTTCTTGGCCGCCGTCTTCTTGGTGGCGACGGTCTTCTTCGCCACCGCCTTCTTGGCGGTCGTCGTCTTCTTGGCAGCCGCCTTCTTGGCGGGGGTGGCTTCGTCTGCGGGGTCGTCCACAGCGGGTACGGCGGGGGCGGCCGTGGTGGTGGCGGTGGCCTTCCTCGTGGTCACCGTCTTCGCCGCGACCGTCTTGGTGGCGGTGCGCTTGGCCGGACTCTTCGCTGCGACGCTCTTTCGGGTGCGCTTGGGCTCCGCGGCACTGACCATCAGCGTCACACCCTCTTCCTCGAGGATCTGGTTGAGGCTGCGCAGTACGTTCTTCCACTGAGTGGCCGGAATCTGGTCAGCTTCGAAGGCCCGACGCACATCGTCGCCGGCGATCTGCCCCTCAGCCTTTCCCCGCTCAATGAGCGCCATGACAGAGACGGACTCGGCGATCTCCGGCGGGAGCGTACGGGATGTGCTGGCCGACACGAACAACCTCTCGGAACGTTGGAAAACGGCTTCCGGCCCCGTCCAAGCGGACGAGAGCCGACCACCGGCCTCGGGGTGGGCCGACGGCGCGGGCGGGGGCCGGGAGGATGCACAGCGCCTTGAACGGCGTCCGTATTCCCTCTGCGGCTGTTACCTCTTAGGTCATCGCGTTGTTTCCACAAGCGTTACGCCCAATCTTCGTGGCCCGAGTCACACCCCGTAAGCGCCCAAAAACGGTCAGACACGAGCATAGGAGGTCACGCGTGACACCTACCCGGACCTTCGCTCCCGAATCCCGCCACGTCGACCGTCGGACCCCGCAGCCCCGGGACGGGTGCTGCGGGGTCCGACGGGAGTGCGGGCGAAACGGCCGAGGATGACGCGGGAGGGGGAAGGCATCCCCGGACCGTCCCCCCGCGGGGTGCGGTCAGTGTTCGCGCGGCGCCGGCACGACGCGCTCCACCTCGGGGTGCACGATGAGCAGCTGCCGCATGGCCGTCTCGGCCGCCGTGCCGTCGCCCGCTGCGAGGGCGTCGACGATCCTGCCGTGATGCCCCAGCGCCGCGTCGTTCGGCCGGTCACAGCCGGTGACCGGGCCGCCGGAGACCTGCAGGGCGGACGACACGATCCCGGAAAGGTGCTCCAGCATGCGGTTGCCCGCGAGCTGGATCAGCAGCGAGTGGAACTCGGCATCGGCGCGCGAGTAGGTGAGCGCGTCACCCTGGCCCATGGCGTGCGCCATGATCTCGACCATGTCGGACAGTCGCTGCTGGATGTCGGCCCGGCCGTGCCCGGCGGCGAGGCGGGCGGCGAGCGGCTCGATCGTCCAGCGCAGCTCACTCAGCTCGCGCCGCTGATCGTCACGCTGGGGACCGAAGGCCCGCCATTCGATGATGTCCGGGTCGAGCAGGTTCCAGTCGCTCACGGGTCGCACGCGCGTGCCGACGTTCGGCCGGGCGCTGACCAGGCCCTTGGCCTCGAGGACGCGCAGCGACTCGCGGACGACGGTGCGGGACACCTCGAACCGCTGGCCGATCTCCTCGGGAACCAGTGGCCGGTCGGCGCCGAGGTCGCCCGAGACGATCATCTGGCCCAGTTGCTGGACGAGTTGGCCGTGCAGTCCGCGGCCGCGGCTGCCTGCGGCACGGCGGCCCACCCGGCCCAGCTCCGGGTCCGCGGCCTCCCAGACGGGGACTCCCACGCGGTCGGCCGCCGGGGCCTCGGCGTAGGGATAGCGATCGAGTTCGCCCGGGCCGGCCAGACCGGAGTCGGCGGAGCGGGCGGCGGTCATCATGGTGTGCGCAAGGGTACTCACGGATCCTTTGTCGGCGCTGCCTCCAACTCCCTTGAGGTCTTTGGTGAAAAGCACACGAAAGGGTGATCGCTCACCCCGTCGCAATTGACGCCTTATCGGAAAGAAATGGGCTTTCTCCGGGGAGTTGCGCACATGCCGAGACCGGAAGGGTCCCGGACGGTCCTCATCGAACCCCGCGACGCAGGGTCGTGAGCAGATACGCGCACAGCAAAGCCGTCAGGGACAACGCCATTGCCCCGCCCACGGGATGGGCGATCACACGCGTCACGCCGACGAGATAGCGCTCTCCTCCGAAGGGCCACTGCACCAGGAGCGTCTCGCGGAGCCGCATCGAGAATCCGGCCGCGGCCCGCACAGACGTGCTCTCCAAGGCCTTCTGCACGACGGGCACCACGACGACGGGCACGGCGACCACCGCCGCCAGCCCGGCCGTGGTGGACCGGAACACGCCTGCGGCCAGCACACCGGCCCAGGCACAGCCGACCACGAGACCCAGCCAACTCGCACTCATGGCAAGCCAGTCCGCGGGAACTTGCGCGAGCTCCCGTCCGTAGACGAGATAGAGCAATTCGGCGTCGCAGCCCACCGTCAGGAAGGCCAGCATCAAGGCGGTGAAGGCGGCGACGAGGAGTTTGGCGACGAGCACCCCCAGCCGCCGGGGCACGGTGCCGCGGTCCGCCGCCAGGGCAGGGTGGCGGAACTCGTCGCCGAAGGCCAACGCGCCGAGCAGTCCCGCACCGAGCGCCGCGGGCGGCAGCGGCAGTTCCACGGGCCACGCCGCGAGCAGTCGCGCCTGCGAGGTGTGGCCCATACGGGCAAGGAGTACGGCGGTGACGGCGGAGACGAGCAGCACGACGGCAGCGGCGACGAACCCGGTGCTGATCCCGGCGGCACGGCGGAGTTCGTAGCGCAGGGGGCGCAGCGGGCTGGGGGCGGAGCGGACGGCGATGGGGGGTGGCAGGGCCGGCAGGGTGTCGAAGTTGCGGACAGCGGAGCGGCGGGGCGCGTGCCGGGCGGAGGGCACGGCGGCCGGCTCGGTGGCCGGCTCGGGGGTCGGCTCGGTGGCGGAGCGGCGCTCCTCCACGGTGAGGGCCGCGGTCACGCGTGCGGTGTCCGATGCGGTGCTGTCGTCGGCCGGTGCGGCGGCCGGCGACCGGGAGTCTCCATGGGCGGCCCGGGGCCCGTCGGAAGGACGCGCATCGGTCGCCTGACGCGTCGCCGAGGAAGGCGATGGGGAGTCGTCGGGGTTGCGCGGCGCTACAGCCGCGCCGGCCTCCCCACGGCTGCCTCCCGCGCGTGCGCCATCGGAGATCTTCGCGCGTTCGGCGCTCGCTGCGGGGGTGCCGACGGTGGCCGTCGTCCCACCCGAGGCATCCGGTCGGACGTCGCCGGAGGGGTTCGGCCCTGCTTCGCCCGACGGGTCCGGGGCGGCTTGGGCCAAGGGGTCCGGGGCGGCTCCGACCGAGAGGTCCGGGGCGGCTCCAGCGCGTGTCCGACGCCGAGTCTCTGCTCCTGCTCCTGCTCCTGCCCCTGCTCCCGATCCTGCCCCTACCCCCGCGCCCGCACCCGCACCCGCACCCGCACCCGGTCCCATGTCTCCTGTCTCGTCGGCGAGTTGGTGGACGAGGATGCTGTGCCGGAACGCCGTCTCGCCGACGTGGGCGCAGCTACTGCCGTACACGGAGAGCCGGTTGCCGTCCTCCTGCACGACCTCGACGGAGCGTTGTGCGGCTCGGGCCTCTTTGGTGAGCAGGGCGGCCAGCCGGACGGCGTGCGGGCTGCGGACGGCCACCCGGGGCCGCAGCCGGGTGCGGGCGAAATCGGCGGCCCTCTGATCGGCGACGAGTCTGCCCTGCTCCAGGGTGAGGACGTGATCGGCGGTGCGGGCGGCCTCCTTGGGATCGGCCGTGGTCATCAGGACCGTGCCGCCGTGGTCCGCGTGGGCGCGCAGCATGCCGTACAGCCAGCGGTTCTCGCGCCCGGAGAGCCCGTCGGCCGGATCGTCGAGGACAAGGGTGTGCGGGTCCGCGAGGAGAGCACAGGCAAGGCCGAGCCGCCGGTCCATGCCGCGGGAGAGGGTGCTCAGACGTTCGTCGCCCAGGCTGACCAGCCCGACCACTTCGAGCACTTCGTCGGCCCGCCGGACCGGCACGCCGGCGGCCGCGCACAGCATGCGCAGATGGCCGCGGACCGTGCGGGCCGGGTGCCCCGGCACATCGCCCAGGACGACGCCGACCTCGCGCGAGGGGTGGGCGATGCGATGCAGGGGGCGACCTCTGAAGTAGGCGAGGCCGCGGCCCTGTTGGAGTTCGAGCATCAGTCTCAGCGCTGTGGTCTTGCCCGCGCCCGGCGCTCCGAGCAGGACGGTGACGCGGCCCGCGCGCGCCTCGAAGGAGACATCGTCGACGGCGGGCGGAAGCGCCTTGCGGGAGTTGCTGGTCAGTCCGAAGGCCTGGATCACCTGTAGGAAGATAGCGCCCCATATCCTGTTTTTCTGGACACCGCACGGCCGACCGTGCCAGCGTTGGTCGATCTGGCCGATCCGCTCGGGCTGCCGCCCGTGCATCAGCGGCAGCGACAGCGGCAGGCCGGTGTCAGATCTCGGGCCGCAGCATCGGCGGGTTGAGCAAGGTCGCGCCGCCCGCGCGGAACAGCTGGGCCGGCCGGCCACCCTGCCGAGTGGTGGTGCCACCGGTGGGGACCAGGAAGCCGGGCGTGCCCGTCACCTTGCGGTGGAAGTTGCGCGGATCGAGCGCCACGCCCCATACCGCCTCGTAGACGCGGCGCAGTTCGCCGACCGTGAACTCGGTGGGGCAGAACGCGGTCGCGAGGGACGAGTACTCGATCTTGGAGCGGGCTCGCTCCACGCCGTCGGCGAGGATCTGGGCGTGGTCGAAGGCGAGCGGGGCGAGCGGCTCGCCGTCCCGGCCGTAGCCACCGTGCTGCAGCAGTTCCTCGACCGGCGCCCAGCGCGCGTTGCTGGCGTCGCCGCCCGCTCGCGGAGCCGGCAGGTCCGGAGCGAGCGCCAGGTGCGCGACGCTGACGACGCGCATCCGGGGATCGCGCTTGGGATCGCCGTACGTGGCGAGCTGCTCCAAGTGGGCGCCGTTGTCCGGGGCAGGTGCCGATTCCGGGGCCGCGGGATCGTGGGCGCGCAGTCCGGTCTCCTCCGCCAGTTCGCGCGCCGCCGCCTGCGTCAGGTCCTCGTCGGCCCGCACAAAGCCGCCCGGGAGCGCCCACCGCCCCTGGAATGGCGCCTCACCCCTGCGCACCGCCAGCGCGCACAGGGCATGGCGGCGCACGGTCAGCACGACCAGGTCCACGGTGACGGCGAAGGGCGGAAAGGCTGACGGGTCGTAGGGCATGCGGCGATCATAGTCGTCTTCCTGACGATAAACACTCCCTTCGTCGACCGCTTCGGCGGCTGATCCGCTGCGGTTCAGCGGGCCTGTCGGCGTCGGCTTCGGCGCCCTTCCGGCACTGCGTCACACGAGGTCACACGGGGTCACACTCCCAGTTGGAGCCCATCGGCTGCTTCCTCCACCATGGCGAGTCCGAGCCGACTGACCCGTACGGAGAAGGGAGCGCCCGCGACCCGCAGCCCGGTCAGGCCGATCTCGCCCAGGGGTGCGCTGGGGACCGGGCGCAGGGTGACGGTTCCGGCCGGGGCGTCGGGCCGGATGCCGACGAGGGTGGTCAGCAGCAGGACCCCGGCCGCCGCGGCGGTGGCCGCGGGACGACAGGCGGCCGGATGGGGAAGGGGTGCGTTCCCGTCGCCGCGCTGCTCTCCCGCGTACATCTCCGGGAGTCGGCGGCCGAAGGCTTCGGCCGCCGCCAGTACGCCTCGCAGCAGCGCCGCGCTCTCCTTCTCGTAGCCCGCCGCCGCCAGTCCCGCGACGGCGATCGCCGTTTCGTGGACCCGCACGGCACCGCTGCGGTGGCCGAAGGGGTTGTAGCCGACCTCCTTCGCGCCGAGGCCGCGCAGTCCCCACCCGGAGTCCATGGCGGGGCTGCCGAGCAGCCGGGCGAGCTGTTCGGTCTGCACCTTGTCCAGCAGCCCGGCGGCATGGGCGCCACCGCCGAGCAAGCCGGTGTCGAGGAGGTGGACGGTCGTCGCGCAGAGGTGGGACAGCGGTCGCCCGTCCGGGGCGAGAGCGGCCGCGGGTCTGCCGCCTCCCGGGTCGTCGATCCAGAAGTCCCGCCGGAAGACGGCACGTGTTGCCCGAGCCCACTGCCGTAGCCCGTCGCCGCCCGGTCTCGCGCAGGCGTCGAGCAGGTCGGCGCCGAGGAGCGCCGCACGGTGGGCGTGGGCCTGTGTCTCGCAGCGGACGGGCCCGTTGGGCTGGGGGTCGCCCAGATAGGGCCCGTCGCCGACCGCGGTGCGCAGCCAGGTGAGGCAGCGCTCGGCGGCCGGCAGCAGTTCCTCCGTCTCCTGGTCGGGCAGACCCCATCGGCGGGCCTCCGCGAGGAGCACCGGGAAGAGCAGCGTGGCCTCGGTCCCCGTACAGCCCGGAGGCAGGTGGGCGCCCGCGTCCCGCCGGGGGCCGGGGATCATGCCGCATCGGGGTCCGCGGCCCGTGACCTGGGTGCGGGCGAGGATGCGCAAGGTGCCCGCGGCGAGACGGGTTCCGAGCGGCAGCGTCATACGGGCCGCGGCAAGTGCCTCGGCCGGGGCCAGGCCGCAGCGCCAGGGCGCCCCCGCCGCCAGGTGGGTGTCGGCGGGGTGCGCGGGGTCTCGCACCAGCAGTGCCTGCAGATCCTCGACGCTGGTCGCGAGAAGCGCCGGGACGCGCGCATCGTCGCCCGTGGCCTGCGCCGGAGCGAGCGGGCTCGTGGCCGCGCGCCCGACGGCTCGGACCGGACCGGCACCTTCCAGACGCACTCTCAACTCCACGCGGACACTGCCGCCGGGAGGCACGTCGAAGTCCCAGCGCAGCAGACCCGCGGAGGCGATCGCATCGGCGGGCGGCGGGTCGGCCGTGACGCACGATGTCCCGGCCGCACAGGACCAACGCAGGCCGGAGTCATGGACGCTGGCGGGCAGTTCGGGGCCCACGGCACCGGACGCGATGGCCCCCAGGTCGGCCAGGTCGGTGCCGAGGGCCACCTCCACCGGCAGGCGCAGTGGCCGGGCCGCAGCGCTGTGCAGCGTGATCCGCTCCGTGCCGTCGGCGGAACGGGTCCGCTCGACGACGACGTCCGGGTCCGGGCCGCCGTGCGGGGTGACACGGAGGGTGCCGACGAATCGGGCCCGGTCGGCCGCCGTCATACGGGCCTGGACGACCAGCGGTTCGCGTCCCGCCACCCGGACCTGGCAACGGGACAGGATGCGCCGACCCGCCCGGTAGAACCCGTCCAGCCCCCGCCCGGTCAGCTGCCCCTGTTCGGTCGAGATGGCGAGGCCCGGCAGGGCGACGCAGATCATCGCCGTGTGGGCGGGGGGCAGACCGACGGAACGCGGCTGAGCCGGCGACCCGGGCGGCGGCGCGGCGCCTCTGGGCGAAGAGGGCGGAGCAGGGCGACGGGACGCGCCTGCGGACTGGAACCCGGACGTGTTGCGGGCGGCCTCGTCAGCGCGTGTGCCGGAGGTCGGCACCGGGTTGTCGCGGCTCGAGCGTTGGTCGGCGGCGGCTGAGGGCGGAGTCGGCTGATGCATGCGGTGACTTCTTCTGCTCTCTGTGCGCCTCGGACATGGTCGAGGCCTGGTGGAAGGCTCCGGCAGGGCGGGTGCGCTGCGGCGGCACGACCCGTGCAGGCGTTCCGCCACTCAGGTGAACGGGGCGGGACTCCCCCGGGTCACGCCCCCGGCCGCAGCCCCCACCGAATGGCGGCCTGACGGGACTCGCCATGGCCGCCGGACGGGACTCGCCGAGCCGCCTCGGCCTCCGGGCGTGGCCGGCCGCCGCGGCAGACGGGACCGGGCAGGGCGGTGTTCGCCCAGCCGCGGTCGTCGGCAGCCACCTTCGGCAGGTGGCTGCGGGATGTCGTCGGCAACGCGCCCCGGCCCCGGCCCCGGCACTCCCTGGCCACGGCCGTCGTTCGGCATGGACCTCGTCGGCGATGCCGACAGGGCGTCACGCCTTCCCGACGTTGTCGTCGCCGTCAGACCGCGCTGCTTCCGGGCAGTCGCCGCGACGTCGTGCGGACGGCTTTCCGGCAGGGCGCGGACGGGAGCCTCCTCGGCTCGACCCGGCGGGATGTGTGGTGTGCGTCCTCGCCGCGTGAGATCCCTCTCCGCCCCCAGCCGACGGGTGGCCGGTCCCGGCGGCGGCGGGACGAGAGCGGCGGCGCCTTCGTGCGGCCGTGAGTGCGGACGTCGACGTCGGCACCGATCCTTGCGTGCCTGCGGCTGGGCCGTGCTGCCCAGAGTCCGCGACGTCCTCCGTGTGACCGGGGTGATCCGGCTCTTCGGCTCCGCAGCGGCTGTCCACGTCGTCGGGTTCGCGGGGGTGGTTCCCTTCGCCCGGACGGCCCGGACCCGCCGCTGCGGTGTGACTGTCGCAGCCCTCCGGGCGCTCGCGCTCGGTGCGCTCGGTGCGCAGGCAGCGGCGTACCGACTCGGGGTCGAGGCCCTCGTTGCAGGCCTGGTGCAGGAGGCGGGCGAACAGATAGTCCGGGTCGGTGCCCAGGGCCATGGCCAGGGCTTCCCTCGCCTCGAGTTCGTCGCCGCTGGACCAGGCGACCCAGCCCGCGAGCGTGAGGGGCGCCGCCGCATACTCGCCGTACGATCCCACGCAGCGGCGGGCCAGAGCCCGCCACAGCCGCAGGGCGGGGGCGGCCTCGTCGCCCTCCATCCACTGCGCCGCCCAGTCGCGTGTCACCCGGTCCTGAAGGCCGAGGATCAGAGCCGCGGCCTCGTCGCATCCGAGCAGTTCGTCGTCTCGGTGGTCCGCAAGGAGGACGCCCGACACCAGGGGCGCTTCGGCGAAGCGCCGCCTGATCCGTCCGGCCAGTTCGAGCGTCTCGTCGGCCACCGCCGCACGACTCGCCTCATCGAGAATCCTGGGGATGAGCGCCATGCCGACCGCGTCCAGGGCGACTTCCTGTTCCAGGGCGGCACCGGTCTCGAGAGGCAGCAGTCGGGCCCGCAGCTCGCGCAGAGTGCCGCGGACCTGGATCCCCGCGTAGGTCGCGGCGGCGGCCAGCACGGAAGTCCCCGGCAGGCCCATCGGGACGCCCTCGACCGGGCAGCAGCCCTCGCCTCCGCAGCAGTAGGACCAGAAACGGCCATCGGAGATGCACAGCGCCTCGATCACGGGGATGTCGAGGTTGCCGCATGCGACACGGAGCCGGTGGGCCAGCGGCAGCAGTCGTTCCATGACCTGACGGCCCGTCTCGCCCTTCTCCGGCTCCTGGCAGAGGTAGGCGACCATCTGCGCGGGACGGTGGCCTCGGCGCTCGCTGCCCTTCACGAGCCCCTCCGCCAGCTGGTGGGCGACAGCTCCCCAGTCGTCCGGGTTCGCGGGAATGCCTAGGCGGGCACGGCCACCGAACCGGCCCCGTCCGCCCTGGTCGTGCAGGGCGACCAGGACGATGCTGTCCTCCGGCCGGTACCCGAGCAGATAGGGCAAGGCATCGGCCAGCTCGGCCGGGGAGCGCAGGGTGACCTGGTGGGCGGCGGGGCTGGCGCCGTACTCGGGTTTTCCGTTGTACATCGTGTGGCTGACATACGCCGCGTGCCCGCCCGCCGGGGTCTGCTCATTCGACGGGAGCTGCCCACTCGCCGCCGTCTGCCCCTCACCTGGCGGGGGCCCGTCGTACAGCACGCCTCCGCCCTGTCCGTTCTGCCGGTCCCGCTCCTCCCGCCCGTCACATCCGTCACGTCCGGTGATGTCGCCGTTTTCGGAGGATCCAGTGATTTCGCCGTGATTCGTCATGCGCAGACGATCTCGCGAATCACGAAATCCCGCTGAGCCTGTGGATAAGTCCGATCAGGGCCATGCCAGACATACGGGACCGTCGGCCCCGGAACCCGCCCAGCGCCCTGCTCCCGCCCCGCTCATGCCCCGCTCCCGCCCTGCTCCCGCCCCGGTCGGGACCGGATTGTCAGCGCCGTCCTGTTGTATGGGGGCATGGAGCACACGAGCAACGCGGATCTCCGGGCCGACGCCGACGCCGTCCTCGCCCGTCTCGTCGGCGATGCGTCGGGCGGGGCACGGCTGCGCGAGGACCAGTGGCGGGCGATCGAGGCGCTGGTCGCGGACCGGCGCCGGGCTCTCGTGGTCCAGCGGACGGGATGGGGCAAGTCCGCCGTCTACTTCGTGGCGACCTCGCTGCTCCGAGCACGTGGTTCCGGCCCCACGGTGATCGTCTCACCGCTGCTCGCCCTCATGCGCAACCAGGTCGAGGCCGCCGCCCGCGCCGGAATCCATGCGCGGACCATCAATTCCTCGAACACCGAGGAGTGGGAGACCGTGCGGGGCGAGATCGCCGCGGGCGAGGTCGACGTCCTGCTCGTCAGTCCGGAGCGGCTCAACAACCCGGACTTCCGCGACCAGGTGCTGCCCGAACTGGCCGCGGCGACCGGGCTGCTCGTGGTCGACGAGGCCCACTGCATCTCCGACTGGGGTCATGACTTCCGGCCGGACTACCGCCGGCTGCGGACCATGCTCGCCGATCTCCCGCCGGGTGTACCGGTGCTCGCGACGACCGCGACCGCCAACGCGCGCGTGACCGCCGACGTCGCCGAACAACTCGGCACCGGCGGAACGTCGGACGCCCTGGTGCTGCGCGGCGCGCTGGACCGCGAGAGCCTCAGCCTGAACGTGCTGCGGCTGCCCGACGCCGCTCACCGGATGGCCTGGCTCGCCGAGCACCTCGACGAACTCCCCGGCTCCGGAATCATCTACACGCTCACCGTGGCGGCCGCGGAGGAGGTCGCCGCCTTCCTCCGGCAGCGCGGCCACATCGTCACGTCGTACACGGGCCGCACGGAGAACGCCGACCGGCAGCAGGCGGAGGAGGATCTGCTGGCCAACAAGGTGAAGGCGCTGGTCGCCACCTCCGCGCTCGGTATGGGCTTCGACAAGCCCGACCTCGGCTTCGTCGTGCACCTCGGCTCGCCTTCGTCCCCGATCGCGTACTACCAGCAGGTGGGCCGCGCGGGACGCGGCGTCGAGCACGCGGAGGTGCTCCTGCTGCCGGGGAAGGAGGACGAGGCGATCTGGGAGTACTTCGCGTCGCTCGCCTTCCCGCCGGAGGAGTTGGTCCGCCGCACGCTGGACGTCCTCGCGCGCGCGGGGCGGCCCGTGTCACTGCCCGCCCTGGAGCCTTTGGTAGAGCTGCGCCGCTCCCGCCTGGAGACCATGCTCAAAGTCCTCGACGTGGACGGGGCGGTCAAGCGGGTCAAGGGCGGCTGGCTCGCGACCGGACAGCCGTGGACGTACGAGACCGAGCGGTACGAGTGGGTAGCGCGCCAGCGCAAGGCCGAACAGCAGGCCATGCGGGAGTACGCGTCGACGACGGACTGCCGGATGGAATTCCTCCAGCGCCAGCTCGACGACGACGGCGCCAAGCCCTGCGGCCGCTGCGACAACTGCGCGGGAGCACGCTACGCCGCCGAGACGTCCACGGCCGCGCTGGACGCCGCGCGCGTGGACCTGGGCCGCGCGGGCGTCGAGGTGGAGCCCCGCCGGATGTGGCCGACCGGTCTCCCGGCGATCGGCATGGAACTCAAGGGACGCATTCCCGCGGGCGAACAGGCGGCGAACGGGCGCGCCCTGGGGCGTCTCTCGGACATCGGCTGGGGCAACCGGCTCCGTCCGATGCTCACCGCGCAGGCTTCCGACGGACCGGTTCCGGACGACGTGGCCAAGGCCGTGGTGGGCGTGCTGGCCGACTGGGCGAAGGGTCCCGGCGGTTGGGCCTCCGGAGCGGCCGACGCCACGGCGCGCCCGGTCGGCGTGGTCACCGTCGCCTCACGCACGCGACCGCGGCTGATCCACTCGCTGGGCGCGCGCATCGCGGAGGTCGGCCGGCTGCCGCTCCTGGGGTCGGTGGAGTACACCGCCGACGCCTCGCCGATCTCCCGCAGCAACAGCGCCCAACGCCTCAAGGCCCTCCACGGCCTGTTGGAGGTGCCTCCCGCGCTCGCTGCCGCCCTGGCCGAGGCCCGGGGCACTGTCCTGCTCGTGGACGACTACACCGAGACCGGTTGGACCCTCGCGGTCGCGGCCCGGATGCTCCGCCGCGCGGGCGCGCAGGGGGTGTTGCCCTTGGTTCTGGCCGTGCAAGGCTGACCGCCAGGGCGGCCGCCGGGGCGGCGAAGACGTCGCCGGTATCGGCGGTGTCAGGGGTGTCTCGGCAGCGGCGTTCCGTTGAAGTTCCTGCCTCAAGGAGGCGAACAGAGCACGAACATGGCGCGGACGCGGCTTGAACGGTGGACTCAGGCGTCGTTCCGCGAATCACTGGGTAGGGATATAAGCCACTCACCTCCATATAACGGTCGGTGGCCCCAATTGCTCGTTGCCGCATCCAAGTTCGACAGGAAGAATTGAGGTCCGCTCCCCGCACGGCTCGTCCGTAGTCCGGTAGGGCTCTGCTGCGGTGTGCGCTCCCCCGAATCCGACCCGCCCGCAGTGTGGGCCGTAGCCGAAGGGAGGATCGTGACCTTCGGATTCGCTCCGTCCTCGGCGGCATCGTTGTCGACGTCCACGTCCACCACCTCCGCCAACCGCTTGCTCGAGCCTGCCGAATGGGCCGGAGCCGGCATCCCGCTGCTGCGCAACCCACGGGAAGTGGTCAGCGGGCTGCACTCGCGGCACCGACCACAGCTGGCCACCGCGATCGTGGCTGTGCTCGACCCGGACGAACGGGTGCGGGCCAGCGCCTCGTTCACCCGACGCCAGACATCCACCGACGGCTGGATGTTCCGCAACGCCCTGCTCGCCCAACTGCGCCGGGTCGTCCCGCACGACCTGCGACGCCGTACGCCCGTGCGCACCGCCGTGCTGCTGTACTGCCGTGACGGCGACGCGAACTGGACCGAGGAGGACGGGGCGTGGATGTGGGGCCTGCGTGACGCCTGCACGCTGCACGGGTTGCGCTGCGGTGCGTACATCACGCTGACCCAGGACGGCTGGCAGGTCCTCGGGGAGGGCCGGGGAGGCCGTCGCCCCAACTCGCATTCGGCTCCGGAGCCGTTCGCCCTGTCCGAGGCCCCGCCTCCGCTGCCACGGACCGGTGGCTCCGCCTCAGAGGTACTGAGACGCGCGGCCGCTCGCTGAAGAGCGACCGGCGCAACGCCTCTTGCCCGTCCCATCGGCATCGGCATCGGCGCCCGCAACGACGCGGGCGCCACGGTTGCTCGCCTGCGCCGCCGATCGGTCCTGGCAGCCGCCGAGGACCAGATCCTCTACGGAGCCGACCGTGTCGGACAACGCCGGGCAGGGCAGGGCCGGATCGGACGACACCGACCCAGGCACACCGAAACGCGTGCGCCGCGACCTCTGCCGTCCCGCGCACACGCAGCCACGCACACGCATCCGTCCACCGGAAGGCGTCGTGCGGGCACACCACAGAGGCGCCGCGGCAGCGACGCCTCCATGATCCCGACGCCTCGCGGCCTGCCGGAACCGACTCAGACGCCCGCGCCGAGCGCCGTGTTGATCTGCTGCGGGTCACCGCAGACGATCAGCAGGGCAGCGGCCCGAGCGCGGGCCAGCGGCAGCGTGGTCGCGGCCACGGTGTCGGACCCGCCGTTGACGGCGACCACGACGACCGGACGCACACCCGCTCGGCCCGCGACGGCGGCATCGGCGTAGAAGACGTCGTCCCCCGCGTCGTGCTGCGCCCAGTAGGGCGCCTCGCCGAAGGACAGTTCGTGGGCGGCCCAGGGATGCTGTTCGCCGGTGGTGATCACCAGCACGTCCCCTGGGGCACGCCCCGATTCCAGGAGGAGGTCCACGGCCTCCTCGGCGGCGTCCAGCGCGCCCTCGACCGAGGCCGGGATCAGCTGGACCTGGGGGGTCACCGACGCGGGCGCGGCGGCGGGAGCGGCCGGGGCCGCGGGCCCGGGCTTGGCGGCCACGTCACGCGGTGTGCGTTGCGCCGGCGGCGTGGGCCGAAGGGGTCCGGGACGACCGGGACGCGACGGAGCCGCGGGACGGGGTCCGGGTACAGGTCGAGGGGTCGGCGCTGTGCGGCCGCTGGCCGGAGTGGCGCGGGGACCCTGGGCACTCTCGTGAATCTGAGGCTCCTCGGGAATGAGAGGCATGGGCTGTTTCTTATCAAACATTGGTGCGACACGCGCCAACGGGTGGCACACAGCGCGGCCGGAATCGTCAGAAGTCGAAGCCGAGCTGACCTTCGATCTCCGGAACGCTTCCGTTCGCCCAGCTGCGGGCCTTCTTGAGATGCCGCCACTGGGGCAGCGCATCAAGATACGCCCACGACAGCCGGTGGTACGGGGTGGGGCCCCGCTCCTCCAGTGCGGCCTTGTGCACGGGGGATGGATACCCGGCATTGTCCGCAAAACCGAAGTCTGCATGGTCGATACCCAGTTCGGCCATCATTTTGTCGCGCTGGACCTTGGCGATCACCGAGGCCGCCGCGACCGCCACGCACGACTGGTCGCCCTTGATCACCGTGCGAACCTGCCACGGGTCGCCGAGGTAGTCGTGTTTGCCGTCGAGGATCACCGCGTCCGGGCGGATCGGGAGCGCTTCCAGGGCCCGCCCGGCGGCGAGCCGCAGGGCGGCCGTCATCCCGAGGTCGTCGATCTCCTCCGGGGAAGCGTGCCCGAGGGCGTAGGAGGTCACCCACGTCAGCAACACCTCGGCGAGCTCGGTGCGCCGCTTGATCGTGAGCAGCTTGGAATCGGTGAGACCGGCGGGGGGTCGGCGGAGTCCGGTGACCGCCGCGCAGACGGTGACAGGTCCGGCCCACGCACCGCGGCCCACCTCGTCGACACCGGCGATGACCTTGGCTCCGGTGGTGGCGCGCAGAGAGCGCTCGACGGTGTGAGTGGGTGGTTCGTACGGCATGGCGTCCTTAGATTACGCCGCCCGGATCCCCTCGCGACACCCCGGTCGGCACCCGCCCCCGACGGCCTGAGAGCAGCGGCGTCGAAACCGCGATCAGAGGGCGTCCGACCGCAGCGACCGCAGCCTGAGCCGGTCGATCATCTCATCGAGCTCTCGGGCACTCCCTTCGCATGAGCACATCTTGGATCGACGCATCACCATGGCCGGGAGGAAGTCAGAGACCCGCCCGCTGACCGCGTCGATCCAGACCTCACCCGCCCCTGGATTCCTCGTCCGACGACCTCTTGAAGGATCTCGACGGTCGAGTCGACCACGCCCTCGAAGGTCAGGTTCTGGCAGCGCTCCACCCCGAGTGGATCGCATTCGTGAATCACCGAGCACACCGCCAAACCAGAACAGCGCAGCAGGAGAGCGGGAGAGCATCGGCGGACACCTGCCGCGCGTCAGACGGCAGCGGGCATCCATCCCGGCAGCGCTTCGACCTGCCGCGCCCACGCCCCCGGCGGCGCTCCGGCCTTGCCGGACGCCAGTACTCCGCCCACGATGGCGCAGGTCGTGTCCACGTCCCCGCCGACCTGCGCGGTCGTCCAGAACGCCGTCTCATAGTCGGTGAGGGCCCGCGCGGCCGACCAGATCGCGAAGGGGACGGTGTCGTGGGCCGAGGTACGCCGTCCGCAGCCCAGCACCGCCGCGACGGTGGCCGCGTCGGCGTAATCGAGCATGTCTCTGGCGCGGCGCAGGCCGGCGCCGACGGCGCTCTTCGGGACGAGGGCGATGACGCCGTCCAGCAGCGCCTCGGCGCGCGGCGGGCCTTCCGGGGCCGCTGCCAGCGCGGCGGCCGCGGCGACGGCCATGGCCCCGACCACGGCCTCACGGTGCTGATGCGTGGGGTAGGCGGAGATCTCCGCCTGGTGGGTCGCCTGTTCGGGATCGTGCGCGTACCAGGCGCCCAGGGGGGCGATCCGCATCGCGGCGCCGTTGCCCCAGGACCCCTGCCCGTTGAAGAGGGCGGCCGACAGCTCACGCCAGTCGGCGCCCTCCCGGACCAGCCTCAGCAGCCGGTTGACCGCTGGGCCGTACCCGCGGTCGAAGTCGTGGTGCTCCGCGAAGGAGTGGGCCAGGGCGTCCTGGTCGATGCGGTCATGGGTGGCCAGGACGGCGACGACGGAGCAGGCCATCTCGGTGTCGTCGGTCCACTGCCATGGGCCGGGCGGCAGCTCGCGGCGCTGCAGCAGCGGGTAGTTCGCCGGCACGAAGAACTGGGAGCCCAGCGCGTCACCCACGGCGAGGCCGCGCAGGCTGGCAAGGGCGCGTTCCAGGCGCCCGTCGGGAGAGGTGTCAACAGTCATCGATCTCCCACTCTATCCAGTGATCCCGTAGGGCTCCGGATCTCGCCAGCGGTTGAAGGGCCGGTCAAGCGTGTATTTGCCGTCGTCTCCGAGAACGAGCATGCGCATCTCGGCGTTCCCCGGGTTGGCGAGGGACTCGAATTCGGCGACCGTCCAGTGGAACCAGCGCATGCAGAACAGGCGCATCGCCAGGCCGTGGGTCACGATGAGTACGTTCGGCGGGTGGTCGGGGGCCTCGAAGCTGCGGAACAGGCTCTCCAGGAAGCCGCCGACCCGGTCGTAGACGTCGGCCCCGCTCTCGCCCTGCGCGAAGCGGTAGAAGAAGTGGCCGTAGGCGTCCCGGTAGGTCTTCTGCAGCCGTACGTCTTCGCGGTCCTGCCAGTTTCCCCAGTCCTGCTCCCGCAGCCGGGGCTCCTCGCGTACCCGTATGAGCTCGGGGTCGAGGTGGAAGGCGCGGAGGGTCTCATGCGTCCGCCGGTAGGGGGAGACGTACACGCTTACCCGCTCGCGGCCGAACACCTCCCGGATGTTCTTTCCCGTTTCCTCGGCCTGCCGCCATCCTCGGTCGGTCAGGGCGAGTGCATGGTCGGGCTCACGCTCGTAGACGGTGTCATCAACATTGCCCGTTGACTCCCCGTGGCGGACAAGGACGATGCGCCGTGGTCGTGCCATGCCAAAACCCTAGATCGGATGACGGCCGATCGAGCACTCACAGCGCCTCCATACGGCGCAGGTCACACAGATCCCGCATCAGAAAGCCCAAATCAGCACACGATCATCGTGCTCCACGCCGACTCCCGGATTTCAAACCGTCCAGGTCGACTCGAGTTCGACGATGTCACCGGTGAGGGCGGCGATGTCCGCCTCGGTCTGGGCGCGCAGCGCCAGCCGCTCCACGCGTTCGGTCCGGTACTTTCCGTGTTCGGCCTGCGAGCGCCACATCGACAGGACCATGAACTCGTGCCCGGGCGCCTCGGCGAACAGCCCGCGGATCATGCCGGGCGAGCCAGCCATGGCGGGGTTCCACACCTTCTCCTGCATCAGGGTGAAGTGCTCGGCGCGTTCCTCGTGCACCCGGCACAGGGCCACCCGCAGCAGGTCGGAGTCGGTGAAGCGGGGTTCGAAGCCGGTCTTCACGTCGAAGCGGTAGTCGAACAGGCGCACCTGGGCGTCCTTGAAGGTGCCCGACTGGGCCGCCGCGAGCCGGTCGTGGGAGCGCGCCATGAAGGAGTCGTAGAAGGCGCGGCTCTCCCAGAAGGCGAAGACATGCGCGACCGCGGGGCGCCCCCTGCTCCAGCCCCCGCCCTGTCCCCGAAATCCCGGCTCCCCCAGAAGCCCCGCCCACTTTCGCTGTCCCCGTTCGAAACCGCGGCGGTCCACCACGGTGCAGCGAATCCACTTGACCAGCACCGCGCCATGGTACGGCCCGCAGGCGTGGCGTTGGTCACTCTCGGGCACACAGCGGTCCTGCGACGCTGCACGCGCGCGTGGCAGGATGGGCAACCAGCCGTGACGGTCGGCCAGTTCGGGGCGACAGCAAACGGGGAAACGGGGAGGGGAAGTCCGGTGAGCGGGCTCAACAAGGGAATCCGCAAGATCGAGATGGCGCTGAAGTGGGACCCGAGTCCTGCGGGACAACCGCCCACCGATCTGGACATTGTGGCCGCGACCTATCTGGCGAGCGATCCGAAGGGCGCCCCTGCCTATGTGGTGCACTTCGACAGTCGTTCCCCGGACGGCACGATCTATCTCAACCGGGACAGCAAGGACGGCAAGGGGTTCGGCTGGGACGAGGTGATGACGCTGGAACTCGACCGCCTCAACGCGCGGTACGCGCGCGTGGTCGTCGGTGTCGTCGTCCAGCAGAACCCCGACCACCGGACCTTCGTCAGCGTGCTCAACCCGGCTTTCCGGATACGGGAGAGCTACACCGTCCTGGACGAGGACGACTTCGGCGCGGTTCTGGGTGCGACCGCGGCGACGGTCGCGGAGTTCGTCCGCGAGCCGTCGGACGGCTGGTCGTTCCACTCCGGCGTCCAGGGCTTCGAGGACGACCCTGCGACGTTCACGAGGATCATGGGCCAGCTGCGCCGGCCCTGACGCCGGCGCGTCGGCCCCGAGCCGCAGAACGCCGAGGGCGGGTGGAGCCGAGTACCGGCTCCACCCGCCCTGACCTGCTGGGTCACACCCAGCAGGGGCAAGACATCAGCTGCAGCCGCTGGTCGATCCGCAGCCCTCGCAGATGTAGCAGGAACCGGCCCGCTGCATCTTCGTACCGCAGGAGAAGCACAGCGGGGCGTCCGCCTGGATGCCCAGCTGCATCTCCACCAGCTCGGCGCTGGTGTGGGCCTGCTGCGGGGCGGGCTTGGCCACCTCGACGTCGGCCTTCGGGGTGGCGACGGCCTTCAGGTCCGTCGGGCGCGGGGCGGACTGGGCGAGTCCCTCCACGTCCACGTCCTCGTCCTCGAGGTTCGGCTCGTACGAGCCGGTCTCCAGGTGGCGCTGACGCTCCTCGGCGGAGTGGATGCCGAGTGCGGAGCGCGTCTCGAAGGGCAGGAAGTCGAGCGCCAGGCGACGGAAGATGTAGTCGACGATCGACTGCGCCATCCGCACGTCCGGGTCGTCGGTCATGCCGGCCGGCTCGAAGCGCATGTTCGTGAACTTCGAGACGTACGTCTCCAGCGGCACGCCGTACTGGAGGCCGACGGAGACCGCGATGGAGAAGGCGTCCATCATGCCGGCGAGGGTCGAACCCTGCTTGGACATCTTCAGGAAGACCTCGCCGAGACCGTCGTCCGGGTAGGAGTTGGCGGTCATGTAGCCCTCGGCGCCGCCGACCGTGAACGAGGTCGTGATGCCGGGACGGCCCTTGGGCAGGCGCTTGCGGACCGGGCGGTACTCGATGACCTTCTCGACCGCGGTGCGGATCGTGTCCTCGGCCTTCGCGGTGACCTCGGTCTTCTCCTTCTCCTTGGTCTTCGCGGAGAGGGGCTGGCCGACCTTGCAGTTGTCGCGGTAGATCGCGAGCGCCTTGACGCCGAGCTTCCAGGCCTCGAAGTAAATCTCCTCGACCTCCTCGACGGTCGCCGTCTCCGGCATGTTGACCGTCTTGGAGATGGCGCCGGAGATCCAGGGCTGAATCGCGGCCATCATGCGGACGTGGCCCATCGGGGAGATGGCGCGCTCGCCCATGGCGCAGTCGAAGACCTCGTAGTGCTCGTTCTTGAGGCTCGGCGCGTCGATCACATTGCCGTTCTCGGCGATGTGGGCGACGATCGCCTCGATCTGCTCCTCCTGGTAGCCCAGGCGGCGCAGGGCCTGCGGCACGGTGCCGTTGACGATCTGCATCGAGCCGCCGCCGACCAGCTTCTTGAACTTGACCAGGGCGAGGTCGGGCTCGACGCCGGTGGTGTCGCAGGACATCGCCAGACCGATGGTGCCGGTCGGGGCGAGCACGGACGCCTGGGAGTTACGGAAGCCGTTCTTCTCGCCGAGGCGCAGCACGTCCTGCCAGGCCTCGGTCGCCGCGGCCCAGACCGGGCTGTCCAGGTCGTCCACGCGGACGGCCGTGCCGTTGGCGTCGGAGTGCTGCTTCATCACGCGGTTGTGGGCGTCGGCGTTGCGGGCGTAGCCGTCGTAGGGGCCGACGACCGAGGCCAGCTCGGCGGAGCGGCGGTAGGCGGTGCCCGTCATCAGGGAGGTGATGGCACCGGCCAGGGAGCGGCCGCCGTCGGAGTCGTACGCGTGACCGGTGGCCATCAGCAGGGCGCCGAGGTTGGCGTAGCCGATGCCGAGCTGGCGGAACGCGCGCGTGTTCTCGCCGATCTTCTGGGTCGGGAAGTCCGCGAAGCAGATGGAGATGTCCATCGCGGTGATGACGAGCTCGACGACCTGCTGGAAGCGGTCGGCGTCGAAGGACTGGTTGCCCTTGCTGTCGTCCTTGAGGAACTTCATCAGGTTCAGCGAGGCGAGGTTGCAGGACGTGTTGTCCAGGTGCATGTACTCGCTGCACGGGTTCGACGCGGTGATCCGGCCCGACTCGGGGCAGGTGTGCCAGTTGTTGATCACACCGTCGTACTGGATGCCCGGGTCGGCGCAGGCCCACGCGGCCTCGGCGAGCTTGCGGAAGAGCGCCTTGGCGTCGACCTTCTCGATGATCTCGCCGGTCATCCGCGCGCGGAGGCCGAACTGGCCGCCGTGCTCGACGGCCTCCATGAACTCGTCGTTCACCCGGACCGAGTTGTTGGCGTTCTGGTACTGGACGGACGTGATGTCGTCGCCGCCCAGGTCCATGTCGAAGCCCGCGTCGCGCAGAGCGCGGATCTTCTCCTCTTCCTTCACCTTGGTCGCGATGAAGTCCTCGATGTCCGGGTGATCCACGTCCAGGACAACCATCTTGGCCGCCCGGCGAGTGGCGCCACCGGACTTGATGGTGCCGGCGGAGGCGTCGGCGCCGCGCATGAAGGAGACCGGGCCGGAGGCGTTGCCGCCGGAGGAGAGGAGTTCCTTGGAGGAGCGGATGCGGGACAGGTTCAGGCCTGCGCCGGAACCGCCCTTGAAGATCATGCCCTCTTCCTTGTACCAGTCGAGGATCGACTCCATGGAGTCGTCGACGGCGAGGATGAAGCAGGCGGAGACCTGCTGGGGCTGCGGCGTGCCCACGTTGAACCAGACGGGGCTGTTGAAGCTGAAGATCTGGTGCAGGAGGGCGTACGCCAGCTCGTGCTCGAAGATCTCGGCGTCGGCGGGCGAGACGAAGTACTTGTGGTCCTCGCCGGCCTTCCGGTAGGTCTTCACGATGCGGTCGATCAGCTGCTTGAGGCTGACCTCGCGCTGCGGGGTGCCGACGGCACCGCGGAAGTACTTGCTGGTGACGATGTTGACCGCGTTCACCGACCAGAAGTCGGGGAACTCGACGCCACGCTGCTCGAAATTGACCGAGCCGTCGCGCCAGTTGGTCATGACGACGTCACGGCGCTCCCAGACCACCTCGTCGTACGGGTGCACGCCGGGGGTGGTGTGGATGCGCTCGATACGCAGGCCCTTGGTGGTCTTGGCGCCCTTGGCGCGGGAACCTCGTGCCGGACCGCTCGCCGTCTCTGTCATGCCGCCTCCCTCTACGGGCGAAAACGCCCTGAAATGCCACGCTGTTCCCGTGACACGATGTTCTGTGTTGTGCCGTGGGCGTACACGCGCTACCGCCCACAGCAGGTATCGGTCCACCGCCGCCCGGCCGGTCCGGGAATGTGAAGTCCCGGCTCCGGCCCGTCGGTCAGTCGGCGGCGTGGGCGGGCTCGGGGACCTGCACGGTCCCTCCGCGCCCGCCGCTGTCTTCCTGGCTCCCCGCGACAGCCCCTGTGTCGTCCGCGCGGTCGTCGTCGTCCGCGGCGGGGTGTCCTGTCTGATCCCTGAGTTCCGCGATGGCGGCCTCGAAGTCCTCGAGCGAGTCGAACGCCCGGTAGACGGAGGCGAATCGCAGATAGGCGACGAGGTCGAGCTCTTGCAACGGGCCGAGTATGGCCAGCCCCACATCGTGGGTGGTCAACTCGGCGCTTCCGGTGGCCCGCACCGCTTCCTCGACCCGCTGGCCGAGCTGAGCGAGCGCGTCCTCCGTGACCGGCCGTCCCTGGCATGCCTTGCGCACGCCATTGATGACCTTGGTACGGCTGAAGGGTTCGGTGACTCCGGACCGCTTCACCACCATGAGCGAGCACGTCTCCACGGTCGTGAAACGACGGGAGCAGTCAGGGCACTGGCGGCGCCTGCGGATCGACGTGCCGTCATCCGTCGTACGGCTGTCGACGACACGACTGTCGGGGTGCCTGCAGAAGGGGCAGTGCATGAACTCCAACCCTCCTCACAGCAGACTCAATGGCCTCGCCGGGCCTCATGGGCCCCTCGAAGCAGCCCCAAGCATAGGGGATCCATGAGCATCCGAAGACACCGGGGACCACAACTTCTGGGCCGCTGATGCAATCCAACCACTAGATGTGGGGCTTGGCTCATACATCCAGGCTGTATCGCGTGTCGCAACCGTCGGGTTCACCCCACGCGTTCCCGCCGTCACACCGAGCACCCGAAATCCACCCCTGCACGCGCGCGTACGGCCGTATCGCCGCGGCACTCACGGCGATACGGTGGGCGCCACAAGGAGGAGAGGTGGGACTCTCGCGCAGGGCGGGGCCGGTTCCCGACCGACGGGAGGCCGGATGGCAGACTGAGGCCGCACCTCACAAGGTCGTCGGCTCCGGCGGTGAAGAGTACAACCTCAAGCCCTTCCACCTGCCGGGCACCGCGTTAGCCATACACCCAGACACATGATCAAGTCAGGCTATCCACGCTTTTTCACTCGAACGTGTGTTTGGCGCAACCTTTCGAAAGCAACTACCGTTGTCCAGCAGGGAGACAACCGAGAGGGGCCGACGTGACCACCACCGCAGACAGTGCCACCATCACTGCCCAGGACCGCTCCCAGGGCCGACTCGAGCCGGTGCATGCGATGAACGAATCCATGAATCCCGAAGCGCACAAGCGCTCTCTGCCTGGGCGACCTCCAGGCATCCGCGCGGACAGTTCGGGACTCACCGACCGGCAGCGCCGAGTGATCGAGGTCATCAGGGACTCCGTGCAGCGGCGCGGTTACCCGCCGTCCATGCGGGAGATCGGTCAGGCGGTCGGCCTGTCCAGCACCTCCTCGGTCGCCCACCAGTTGATGGCACTGGAGCGGAAGGGCTTCCTGCGCCGCGACCCGCATCGCCCACGCGCGTACGAGGTGCGCGGTTCCGACCAGGCCGCCTCCGTGCAGCCCACGGACACCGCCGGCAAGCCCGCCGCGTCGTACGTCCCGCTGGTTGGCCGCATCGCCGCCGGTGGCCCGATCCTCGCCGAGGAATCGGTCGAGGACGTCTTCCCGCTGCCGAGGCAGCTGGTGGGCGACGGCGAGCTGTTCGTGCTGAAGGTCGTCGGCGACTCGATGATCGAGGCCGCGATCTGCGACGGCGACTGGGTCACCGTCCGCCGCCAGCCCGTCGCCGAGAACGGCGACATCGTGGCCGCGATGCTCGACGGCGAGGCCACCGTCAAGCGCTTCAAGCGCGAGGACGGCCATGTGTGGCTCCTGCCGCACAACGCCGCCTACGAGCCGATCCCGGGCGACGACGCGACCATCCTCGGCAAGGTGGTGGCCGTACTCCGCCGCGTCTGAGCACGGCGGCGGACGGGCCTTCACCGCGTCCACCCCCTGACTGGGCCCCGGGATCCCTGCGCCGGTTCCGGGGCCCTGTGCTGTGCTCGACGCGGCTTGCGAAGCCGCCCGAGGGTCCGCGAGAAGGCCCCCGTGGATCCGTGAAGGCCGGGGCCGTCCCAGAACTGGGACGGCCCCGGCCTTCACGGATCCCCTGCCGTCACTGCACCGCTGCCGTCACTGCGCGGCCGCCTTCACTGCGCCGGTGCCTGCTCGACCGCCTCTGCCGGTGCAGCCGCTCCCGCTTCCGCTTGCTTGGTCGCCTCCGTCTGCTTGGCTGCCGCGTCGATCGCCGTGAGCGACCTCCGGACCTGGTCGCGGTCCGTCGTGTACCAGAAGTCCGGCAGGGAGGCCTTCAGGTAACTCCCGTAGCGGGCCGTCGCAAGCCGCTGGTCCAGGACGGCGACCACGCCACGGTCCCCCGACGCCCGTACGAGGCGGCCCGCGCCCTGCGCCATGAGCAGCGCCGCGTGGGTGGCCGCGACGGCCATGAAGCCGTTGCCGCCGGCTTCCTCCACCGCCTTCTGGCGGGCGCTCATCAGAGGGTCGTCCGGCCGCGGGAACGGGATCTTGTCCATGACGACCAGCTGGCAGCTGGGGCCCGGGACATCGACGCCCTGCCAGAGCGACAGTGTGCCGAACAGACAGGTCTGGGGATCCGCCGAGAAGTTCTTGATCAGCTCGCCGAGGGTCTCCTCGCCCTGGAGGAGGATCGGGAACTCGGGGATGCGCATGCGCAGTTCTTCGGCGGCGAGCTGCGCGGCCCGCATCGAGGAGAAGAGCCCGAGGGTCCGGCCGCCGGCGGCCCGGATCAGTTCGGTCAGTTCGTCCAGCATGTCGGCACGGTCGCCGTCCCGCGCGGGGCGCGAGAGGTGTTTGGCGACGTAGAGGATGCCCTGCCTGGGGTAGTCGAAGGGCGAGCCGACGTCGAGGCCCTTCCACTGCGGGACGTCCTCGCCCTGTGTGCCTTCCGGGGCCAGCCCCATGGAGGCGCCCACCCCGTTGAAGTCGCCGCCCAGCTTCAGCGTCGCCGAAGCCAGGGTCACGGAGCGGTCCGCGAAGAGCTTCTCGCGCAGCAGGCCCGACACGGACATGGGGGCGACCCGCAGGGAGGCGCCGAAGCGGTCGTGCCGCTCATACCAGACGACGTCCCATTCGGATCCGTTGGTGATCCGCTCGGCGACGTCATGCACCGTCTCGACCGAGGCCAGCGCCTGTTTGCGGACCGCGTCCTCGTCCTGGACGGACTTGTCGCGGGTCGCGCCGATGGCCGAGATGACCGTCCGCGCGGCGTCGCGCAGGGCCATCAGGGCGTAGCCGAGGTCCTCCGGGATCTCTTCCAGGCGGCCCGGCAGCGCCAGCTCCATGAGCCGTTCGAAACCCTCGGCGGCGGTCTGCAGCTGGTCGGCCGCCTTCTCGTTGACGAGCTTCGCCGACCGGCGCACGGCCCGGTTGACCTGGCCCGGGGTGAGCTCGCCGGTGGCCACACCAGTGACCCGCGACACCAGCTCGTGCGCCTCGTCGACGATCAGCACCTCGTGCTGCGGCAGGACCGGGGCGCCCTCGATGGCGTCGATGGCGAGCAGCGCGTGGTTGGTGACGACGACCTCGGCCAGCTTGGCGCGCTCGCGGGCCATCTCCGCGAAGCACTCGGCGCCGTAGGCGCACTTCGTGGCGCCCAGGCACTCCCGGGAGGACACCGACACCTGGGCCCAGGCCCGGTCGGAGACGCCGGGCGTGAGGTCGTCGCGGTCACCGGATTCGGTGTCGCCCGCCCAGTCCCGCAGCCGCAGCAGGTCCTGGCCCAGCTTGCTGGTGGGTGCGGCCGCCTCGAACTGATCGAAGAGGCCCTCTTCCTCGTCCTGCGGAACGCCTTCGTTCAGACGGTGCAGGCACAGGTAGTTCGATCTGCCCTTGAGCATCGCGAACTCCGGGCGGCGGCGCAGCAGCGGATGCAGCGCGTCGACCGTGCGCGGCAGATCCCGCTCGACGAGCTGGCGCTGCAGGGCCAGCGTGGCGGTCGCCACCACGACGCGCTCCCCGTGCGCGAGCGCGGGCACGAGGTAGCCGAGCGACTTGCCGGTGCCGGTGCCGGCCTGGACCAGCAGGTGGGATCCGTCGTCGATCGCCTCGGCGACGGCTTCGGCCATGGTGACCTGGCCGGGGCGCTCCGTGCCGCCGACGGCGGTGACGGCAGCGTGCAGGAGTTCAGGGAGTGAGGGCTTCGTCATAGCGCGACCACCCTACGGCTCGGCACTGACAATCGGGCGGTCGAGGCTGACGGGAGGGAAGGGATCAAGACGGCGGGATTTCTCGGTCGGGTGGTGGAGCAGGGCATGGGCGGGAACCGAGTCGATGCGCGAGTCGTTGCGAGAAGTGACGGCACGACTGCGTGGCGTCACGACGCATCGGACAGGACTCGGTCTCTGACCATGAGGGCGGCCCGCTTGGTGGGCAGGGCGAGTTCTGCGGAGAACCGGAAACCGGCGCTCAGAAAGGCAGCGATGGACGGAATGTTGCGAAGGTCGGGTTCGGCGACGACGCGGGCACACGCGGGTCTTCTGGCGAGGAGAAGTTCGGTGACTCCTCTGAGCAGCGGCCCGCCGAGGCCTCGTCCGCGGTCGGCGGCACCGCCGATGAGGAGATGGATCCCGGTGTCGTGCGGCCGGGCCGGATAGTGGCGCGCCAGCGGGTCGAGGTCCGCCCGGTAGACCTCCCAGTAGCTCATGGGCCGTCCCTCCAGCAGACCGAGGAAGGGAATGCTGCGCCCGTCGGCCAGTTTGCGGCGCAGGTGTCGCTCGGTCACCGGCTCGGGCCCGGCCAGTTCCCAGAACGCCGCGACGGCCGGGTCGTTCATCCACCGGCCGACGAGCGGGAGATCTCTTTCGATCCGTACGGGCACGAGCCGGAACGCGCCTGCCGAGGTGGCGACGGGCCCCCAGTCGCCGCTGCCGTCGAGCGGGCCGGGGACAGCACGGGGCGCGGGTCTACGGGTGTCGGCGGCGGCCTCGACGGGAGGCACGGCTGGCTCCTCTCGGCAGATCGGGTGGGGCATGTGACTCAGAGACGAAGGGGGTTGGGGATGGTGACGTAGACCGACTGCGTGTCCACCGGGCCGACGAGCTCGTCCAGGCCGTGCAACCGGGTCAGCAGATTGGCCTTGCAGCGCAGGAAAGGTGAGTCGAGCAGGCGGGAGGGCAGCGAACTGCGCAGCCGGTCCGGGCCGGAGGCGGCGTCGGCGAGGAAGCGCCGGAAGGCGGCGAGCAGCAGTTGCTCGTCGGCGAGCCGCTGGGAACCGAACGCGCCGATGAGGCCGAGCACGTTGTTGATCCCCAGGTAGTAGGCGAAGCGTTCGTCGGTGACGTCGTCGGAGACGAAGGTGTCGCTGCGCTCGCCGATGCCCGGCAGTTGGGCTTGGAGTTCCGCGCGGGCGGACTCGCGGAAGTAGTAGCCCTGGTTGTCGCGGTAGCGGCCGCCCATCGGCCAGCCGTCGGGGTCGAGGAGGACGAGCGTGTTCTGCTGGTGCGCCTCCAGGGCGATCCCGGCCTCACCGTCGAGCCACAGGACGGGACGGACGACCTGTTCCAGGTAGCGCAGGAACCACTCGGCGGCGACCGCCCCCAGCGGCCGGCCGGTCCGTACGGCGAGTCGCGCGACGATCGAGGCCAGCCGGGAGCGGTGGTATGCGGGCGCCGACTCCGGGGCGGCGGGGTGTGCCGAAGGCGTCGTTTCGTCCGATCCCGAGGTCCCTCCGGCGTGCGGCCGGGGTGCCACGAGTCCGGCGATGCAGCAGACATCGTCCGCGGCGGCGAACGGGTTGTGCCGGATCATCACGTCGAGCCCGGTCAGCGGCAGGCCGTCCGGTCCGTCGACCGCGAGCCAGGCCGGATCCCGGACGATGTCGAAGCCGGGGTGGGCTGCCTGCCAGCGCTTGGACAGTCCCGCGCGGAGCAGGCGGTGTACCTCGACGCCTCGGTGGAGTTCCTTGCGGAGGTTCTCGCGACGGGAGTTGGTGATGCGCAGCCCCAGCGACAGTTTCAGCATCGCGGGGGCGGCGGAGCAGTGGACGGTGCGTACGGAGGAGGTGGGACGCCAGGGAAGGCCGTGGGCTCCGAGGTCCTGGAGCAGTCCGGCCTCGAACAGCGCTTCGACCTCGGGCCGGTGCCGCGCTTCGCGCAGTTGCCAGGGATGCACCGGCAGGGCGGCGAACCCGTCGGGCAGGGGCAGTGCGGCCCCGGCGAGACGGGCCGTGAGTCGGGCGGCAGGGACGGGACGGCCGCGTTCGGTCCAGGCGGAGTCGGTGGCCAGCACGGAAGGAGCGACAGCGAGCCAGCGAAGGAGGAAGGTGCCACGCAACTCGGGTGAGTACAGGCGGGCTTCACCGTCCGAGAGTCCTTCTCGGCTCTTCGGGGTCGGGTGCAGCGGATGCCCGAGGACCAGTGCCTGCTCGGCGGCGAGGAACAGGTCTTGTTCGTCGTGGGCGGGGTCCTCTCGGCGCTCGCTGATGAAGGCCGCGGTCCGGCGGACGGAGTCTGCGACGCGCGCGACGAGGTCGACGCTTTCGCCGCCTTCGCCACTGTCGGGGGCGGGACCGGGTGCCGGGTCGGCAGCGGTGAGCGTCTCACGGGCCAGCAGAGCCGCGACCGTGACGGCGTCCGCGGGCGGGGACTGCTCGGGTGCGCCGGCCAGGCGCGGGAGGCCGAAGCGGTGCCAGCCCGTCGCGGACCAATAGTGGACGGGGGCGCGCAGGGTGACACCGCTCGCGGGCAGCGGCACGCGCAGGACGCCGTCGCCCGGTGCGGACAGACCGGCCTCGCGCACCCAGCAGCGCAGCAGGTTCTCCACGGCCGCCGCCTGGGCAGCGGCGTACGGATCGGGGTGGTCCAGGAGATCGGCGGCGGGGGCGTCCGCTCGCCCACGCGGCACGGGAACCTGGATCAGGGGCGCACCCGAGCCGGACGCCGACGCGGGAACGGCGACGGACGCGGGAGCGGAAGCGGAAGCGGGAGCGGGAGCGGAGAAGTCGATGTCGGGGGCAGACTGCGGGGAGGTGGTCAAGGTCGTTCCTCGTGACGTGGTGGGGCCGACGGGGTCTGTGGTCGCGCCGGTGCGGCAGCGGCTTGCCGGACTACCCCGCCCGTTCGGCACGGCCGCCCTGGCGTGGAACCCGCCCGGGCGGGCGGCCCGGCGCGCTCGGCTCGTTCAGGGGGTTCGGCTGGGGGTGACCTCGGCGGCCCTTGCCGCGGGCGTGGTTGCGGGCCGCGGCCGCCACGGCGTCCGCCAGTCGGTCCAGTACCGCGGCGGCCTGCTCGTCGGTGATGGTCAGGGGCGGGAGCAGGCGTACGACGCCGGCGTGCCGTCCGCCGAGTTCGACGATCAGGCCGCGCCGCAGGCACTCACGCTGGACGGCGGCGGCCAGCGCGGGGGCGGCGGGGCAGGGGGCCGGCACCCGGGCCGAGTACAGCTCCGCGCGGGGCTCGGCGGCACGGGCACGAGCGCGGGCACCGTCGCCGTCGCTATCGCCGTCGCCGTCGCCGTCGGAAGTCGCGTCGAGTCCGTCGTCGGCGTGAGCCTGGGTATGGGCGTCGATCCCGGCGGTCACGCCTGCCACGCCTGCTCCCTCGGGGTCCACCATCTCGAACCCGATCATCAGCCCACGCCCCCGCACGTCTCCGATGCACGGGAAGTCCCGGGCCAGGTCGCGGAGTCGGTCCAGCATGCGGGCTCCGAGGACGGCCGCGCGTTCGGCGAGGCGGTTCTCGCGAACGTAGGCGAGGGTGGCCGTGCCGGCGGCCATGGCGAGTTGGTTACCGCGGAACGTGCCCGCGTGGGCGCCGGGTTGCCAGACGTCGAGGTCTTCGCGGTAGACGACGACGGCGAGCGGCAGGCTGCCGCCGATGGCCTTGGACAGGACCATCACGTCCGGGGTGACCCCGCTGTGCTCCACCGCCCAGAACGCGCCGGTCCGTCCGACGCCCGTCTGGACCTCGTCGGCGATCAGCGGGATCGAGCGGTCCGCGGTGATCTGGCGCATGCGGCGCATCCACGCGTCAGGTGCGGGGATCACACCGCCCTCGCCCTGGACGGGTTCGAGGATCATGCCGGCGGGTTGCCGGACGCCCGACTTGGGGTCGTCGAGGACGGACTCGGTCCAGCGGGCGGCGAGTTCGGCGCCGCGTTCCCCGCCGAGGCCGAACGGGCAGCGGTAGTCCTGCGGATAGGGCAGGCGCGCCACCCGTACGTCGTAGGCGCCCCCGGAGGCTTCGAGGGATCCGGCGGTCATCCCGTGGTAGGCGCCGGTGAAGGCCAGGACGCCCGTGCGGCCGGTGGCGGCCCGGACCAGTTTGAGGGCGGCCTCGACGGCGTCCGTGCCGGCCGGTCCGCAGAACTGCACGCGCGCGTGGTCGGCGAGACCGGGCGGCAGGGTCCGGAACAGCTCGGTGATGAAGGCGTCCTTGACGGGGGTCGCAAGGTCGAGGACGTGCAGGGGCGCGCCCGAGTCGAGAACCCCGCGGATGGCTTCCAGCACGACGGGGTGGTTGTGGCCGAGCGCGAGGGTGCCGGCGCCCGAGAGACAGTCGAGATAGCGGCGGCCGTCCGCGCCCTCGATGGTCAGCCCGCGTGCTCGTACCGGGACGATCGGCAGGGCACGCGCGTAGGTGCGCGCGGCCGACTCGCGTGCCGACTGACGTCTCAGGATGCCCTCGGGCACTGGTTCGGTGACGGCCACGGCTTCCTGTCCTCCCGCAGTTCAGGGGGCCGAGCGCAGACAGCAGACCCCCCACCGGTACCAACCCCGGACGGCCTTCCTGGTTACGGGTTGCTTCAAGATCCTTGCTGTGACCGAACAGTTGCCATTCCGTCGGGAGTCCCCCACAGCGACGGCATATCGTGTGGTGGCATCGCACATGGCCGTGAGACCCGCTTGAACTCGGTATGAGATCACCATGAGTTCCGCTCTGGGGAACGGCCGGTGTTTCAAGTTCGTTGACAGCAGGGGGAGTCAGACCATGCGATCCATACGGCCGTCGTTCACCGTTCGCCGGGGGAGGAACGCGCGCCGCAGAACCTCCCCCGTGCTGGGCGTCGTGGCCCTCGCCTCGGCGCTCGCGCTCACCGCGACCGCCTGCGACTCGGGCGACACCAACGCGGACAGCCAGGTCAGCGCCTCGGCGTCGACCGGCGACAACACGATCACGATCCCGGACGACATCAAGGACAAGCTCAAAGAGCACGGGATCGATCTCGACAAGTGGAAGAACGGCGCTTGGAAGAACTGGGACAAGGACGACTGGCTGCGCGAGGCGCAGGACTACATCAACCCGATCATCAAGGGTCTGTGGGACCCGGACCGGATGCGGGAGGCCGAGGACCCGGACCGGGCGGTCGACGAGAACGACCTCTCCGGTGACCAGGGCGTGACCGACGCGACACCGCAGGCGGTGGAGGCGAAGGCGGTCTCGCCCTCGTACCACGCCAAGGCCCCCGAGGCGGGGAAGGTGTTCTTCGACTCCCCCGAGGGCACGATGGTCTGCTCGGCGACGGTCGTCCAGGACCCGGCCCATCCCGGGAAGTCCAACCTGGTGTGGACGGCGGGGCACTGTGTGCACGCCGGCAAGAACGGCGGCTGGTACCGCAACATCGCGTTCGTGCCGTCGTACAACGACTCCGGGAAGACGTCGAAGGAGTTGGAGACCGCCACCAAGGAGGAAGCGGCTCCGTACGGCGTGTGGTGGGGCGAGTGGACGCGGACCTCGGACCAGTGGATCGCGCAGGGCGGGCCGACCGGCGGCGCCGGCGCCTCGTACGACTACGCCGTCATCCATGTGACGCCGGAGGAGGGCGGCTCGGGCAAGTCCCTGGAGGAGACCGTCGGTTCGGCGCTGCCGGTGGACTTCAACGCCCCGGCGGTGCCGAAGGTGAGCAGCATCACCGCGACGGGCTACCCGGCGGCGGCTCCGTACGACGGCCAGAAGCTGTACCAGTGCCAGGACAGGCCGGGGCGGTTCTCGCTGAGCTCCGCGGACCCGACGATGTACCGCATAGGCTGCACGATGACCGGCGGTTCGTCGGGCGGCGGCTGGGTCGCGGCCGGGTCGGACGGAAAGCCGGCGCTGGTGTCCAACACCTCGATCGGCCCGGCGGACGCGGGCTGGCTGGCGGGACCGCGGCTGGGTGAGGTGGCCAAGGGCGTCTACGACTCGGTGAGCGACAAGTTCGCCGATCAGTAGCCGGATCGGGGCTGCGTGCGCGGTGGGACGTCTGACGGGAACCTTCACCGTCCCACCGCCGTTCGTCCCGAATTCCACGGGCATAGTGGGGTGTTGTCTGCGGGCGATCATCGCGCGAACTCGACGGTTCACCTGACAGGCGCATGACATTCATGACGCTCCAACGGGGGACATCGCACCATGCGTTCCATACGTACGCCCGTCGCGCGCGCCCTGCTCGCGGCCGGGCTCGCCACCGCCCTGGCACTGACGGCGACCGCCTGCAACGGCTCCGACGACGACAAGGCGGCTGCCGCCGCCTCAGGGTCCGCCACCGCGACCGGCTCCGGTGACGGCAAGGCCCGGCTCCCTGCCGAGATCGCCGACAAGCTCAAGCAGCACGGCATCGACGTGGACAAGTGGGCCGACGGCGGCTGGCAGGACTGGGACGAGGACAAGTGGCTCAGTGAGGCGAAGGACTTCGTCAACCCCGTGATCGAGGGGCTGTGGAAGCCGGAGCGGATGCGGTCCGCGAAGGAGGCCGACAAGACGGTCACGACGAAGGACGCCGCCGCCGACCGGGGCGTCAGCGATCCGGAGCCGACGGCCGTCGATGCGGCGGCCGAGAAGACGCCGTACCACGAGAACGCCGCCCCGGTCGGCAAGGTCTTCTTCGACTCGCCCGAGGGCACCATGGTCTGCTCCGGAACGGTCGTCACGGACGTGAACCACCCGGGCGAGTCCAACCTCGTGTGGACGGCCGGGCACTGTGTGCACGCCGGTGGCGAGGGCGGCTGGTACCGCAACCTCGTCTTCGTCCCGGCCTACAACGACCTCGGCAAGACCGAGGCACAGCTCCGCGACGCCAAGGCCGCCGAGATCGCCCCCTACGGCAACTGGTGGGCCGACTGGGCGTCGACCTCGAACGAGTGGATCGCCGGCGGCTCGGAGACGGGCGGAGCGGGTGCCGCGTACGACTACGCCGTGCTGCATGTGACGCCGGAAGCGGGCTCCAAGTCGCTGGAGGAGACGGTCGGCGGGGCGCTGGACGTGGACTTCTCCGCGCCGTCCGCGACCGAGGTCGACGCGATGGGCGCCTGGGGCTATCCCGCGGCAGCGCCCTACAACGGGCTGAAGATGTTCAAGTGCGTCGACCGGCCGGGCCGGCTCTCGCTGAGCACCTCGCTGCCGACGATGTACCGGATCGGCTGCACGATGACCGGGGGTTCCTCCGGCGGCGGCTGGTTCCGGGTGGTGGACGGCGAGACCAAGCTGGTCTCCAACACCTCCATCGGCCCGGTCGACAACACCTGGCTGGCGGGGCCGCAACTCGGCCAGGAGGCCGAGGCGCTCTACCAGAACATGAGCAAGACCTACGGCGGACAGTGAGCCGGACACGCTGAAGGCCCGGCCCCTGCGACAAGCAGGGAGCGGGCCTTCGGGCGTTCAGCGGGCCACGACAGCCCGGACGCAGACCAACGGCCAGGACCGACAGGTCCTAGGCGGCCGGTGCCGGTACGTACGGCGCGAGGTCCGCCGCGAGTTCCTCGTGCACCCGCGCCTTGAGCAGGGTGCCCTCCGGGGTGTGCTCCTCGGAGATCACCTCGCCGTCGGAGTGGGCACGGGCGACCAGCTTGCCGTGGGTGTACGGCACGAGCGCCTCGATCTCGACCGAGGGCCGCGGCAGCTCGTCGTCGATGAGCGCCAGCAGTTCCCCGATGCCCAGGCCGGTCCGGGCCGAGACCGCGATGGAGCGCTTCTCGATCCGCATCAGCCGCTGGAGCGTCAGCGGATCGGCCGCGTCCGCCTTGTTGATCACGACGATCTCGGGCACCTTGGTGGCGCCGACGTCCCGGATCACCTCGCGCACGGCGGCCAGCTGCTCCTCCGGGTTCGGGTGCGAGCCGTCCACCACGTGCAGGATCAGGTCGGACTCGCCGACCTCCTCCATGGTGGAGCGGAACGCCTCGACCAGGTGGTGCGGCAGGTGCCGGACGAAGCCGACGGTGTCCGCCAGCGTGTACAGACGGCCGCTGGGCGTCTCCGCGCGCCGCACGGTCGGGTCGAGGGTCGCGAAGAGGGCGTTCTCGACCAGGACGCCCGCGCCCGTGAGGCGGTTGAGCAGCGAGGACTTGCCGGCGTTGGTGTAGCCCGCGATGGCGACGGACGGCACCTTGTGGCGCTTGCGCTCCTGGCGCTTGATCTCGCGGCCGGTCTTCATCTCCGCGATCTCCCGGCGCATCTTCGCCATCTTCTCGCGGATCCGTCGCCGGTCGGTCTCGATCTTGGTCTCACCGGGGCCACGGGTGGCGAGGCCGCCGCCCTTGCCGCCGCCCATCTGACGGGACAGCGACTGACCCCAGCCGCGCAGCCTCGGCAGCATGTACTGCATCTGCGCGAGCGCGACCTGCGCCTTGCCCTCTCGGGACTTGGCGTGCTGGGCGAAGATGTCGAGGATCAGGGCCGTACGGTCGATGACCTTGACCTTGACGACGTCTTCGAGGGCGATGAGCTGGCCGGGGCTCAGCTCACCGTCGCAGATGACGGTGTCCGCGCCGGACTCGACGACGATGTCGCGCAGCTCCAGGGCCTTGCCGGAACCGATGAAGGTGGCCGCGTCGGGCTTGTCGCGGCGTTGGATGACGCCGTCGAGCACGAGCGCGCCCGCGGTCTCCGCGAGGGCGGCCAGCTCCGCGAGGGAGTTGTCCGCGTCCTGCGCCGTCCCCGTGGTCCAGACGCCGACGAGCACGACCCGCTCCAGGCGGAGCTGGCGGTACTCGACCTCGGTGACGTCCTCGAGCTCGGTGGAGAGGCCTGCCACGCGGCGCAGGGCCGCGCGCTCGGAGCGGTCGAACTGGTCGCCGTCCCGGTCTCCGTCGATCTCGTGGCTCCAGGCGACGTCCTCTTCCATCAGGGCATCGGCCCGAAGACCTTCGGGGTAGGCGTGCGCCATGCGCTTGGTGTCCTGGGAAGGGGAAGAAGAGGAGGTCATTGGGTCCTTACGTCGTTGGGGATACCGATACGGCGGCCTTCAAGGAGAAGAACGCACGAGCACCCCGGGAGATTCCCGCGGGCCGTGCCGCGCCGACGTCACGATGGTCGCACGGTACGGCCCGTCTCGTCACGGCCTTATTTCGCGGCCGGCGGGGCCTTGGGCACGGCCTGGTGCGCGGTGTGGTGCGCCGTGTGGGGCTCGGTGTGCGGCGCGGCCTGCGGTGTGGCTTTCGGGCCCTTCGCGGCTGTCGGCGCCACCGACTTCCAGTCCGGGTGGCCGGGCATCGGCGGGGTCTTCTCGGCGTACAGCCAGGCCTTGAAGAACCCGGACAGCTCGCGTCCGGAGATCTCCTCGGCGAGGTTCTGGAAGTCGGCCGTGGACGCCGTGGAGTCACGGTGGTCGTGCACCCAGGCCCGCTCCAGGTGCTGGAACGCGGGCCCGCCGATCTTCTCGCGCAGGGCGTACAGGACGAGCGCCGCGCCGTCGTAGACGTTGGGCCGGAAGATGCTGATCTTCTGGCCGGGGTCGGGCGCCTTGGGCTGCGCCGGCGGGCCTCCCGCCGCGCGCCAGCGGTCGGAGGCGCCGTACGCCGCCTTCATGCGCGCCTCCAGGGTGCGGCCCGCCTTCTCCTCCGCGTACAGGGCCTCGTACCAGGTGGCGTGTCCCTCGTTGAGCCACAGGTCCGACCAGGTGCGGGGGCTGACGCTGTCGCCGAACCACTGGTGGGCCAGCTCATGGACCATGATCGACTCGACGTACCACTTGGGGTAGCCGGGCTCGGTGAAGAGGTCTCTCTCGAAGAGAGAGAGGGTCTGCGTCTCGAGTTCGAACCCGGTGGACGCCTCGGCCATGAGCACGCCGTACGTCTCGAAGGGGTAGGGGCCGACCTTGCCCTCCATCCAGGCGATCTGGTCGGGGGTTTTCTTCAGCCACGGTTCGAGGAGTTCACGGTCCTTGGTGGGCACGACGTCCCGGACGGGCAGTGCGTGCGGCCCTTCGCGGTGCACGACGGTGGAACGGCCGACGGACACCTGGGCGAGCTCGGTCGCCATGGGGTGCCGGGTGCGGTACGTCCACGTGGTGGCGTCGCCGACCCGTTCGACGCCGGTCGGCAGCCCGTTGGCGACGGCCGTGTACTCCTTCGGCGCGGTGACCCGGATCGTGAACATCGCCTTGTCGGACGGATGGTCGTTGCACGGGAAGACCAGGTGGGCGGCGTCCGCCTGGTTGGCCATGGCGAGACCGTCCGCTGTCCTGACCCAGCCGCCGTCGCGGTCGGCGGTGCTCACTGGATCGCTGGTGTGCCGCACGGTGATCCGCATCCAGCTGCCCGGGGTGAGCGAGTCCTCCGGGGTGACCACGAGGTCGTCGCCCGCGCCGGCGAAGGCGGCGGGCCGGCCGTCGACCTCGACCGAGTCGACCTTGCCGTGGGCGAAGTCCAGGTTGATCCGCTCCAGGGCGGTGGTGGTCCAGGCGTCGATGGTGGTGACCGCCTGGAGGGGCTTGCTGTTGGAGCCGGAATAGGTGAAGGACAGGTCGTACGACGCGACGTCGTACCCGGGGTTGCCCAGGTGCGGGAAGAGACGGTCGCCGACGCCGAGCGGGACGGCCGGTGCGCTCGCGGCGACGAGGCAGACGGAGACGGCCGAGGCGAGCAGCGCGGACTTCAGCCGGACGCGGGGGGTGAGCAGCATGCACCACCGCTACCAGCGCGCACGGGTGCCGCGTGGGCGACGCGCGCCCGCCCCACCCGAACGGGTTGCTCACGCGCGTGTGCGTGACGCCCGGGCGGGACGCCCGCGCGGCTCGGGCACACGCGTGTGGGCGACCTAGACCGGCCCCGTGGAGGCAGGCGCGTGATGCTGCGCGCGGCCCACGTCGTAGACCCCGGGCACGTTGCGCATGGCCCGGATGAGGGTGGGCAGGTGGGCGGCGTCGGGGAGTCGGACGGTGTACGTGTGGCGGACCCGCTGCTGGCTCGGGGGCTCGACGGTCGCGGAGACGATCTCCGCGCCTTCCAGGGCCATGGCCTCGGTGAGGTCGGCGAGCAGATGGGGGCGGCCGAACGATTCGGCGACCAGGGTGACCCGGCATCCCGTGGTGTCGCCCCAGGTCACCTCGACTTCCTCGCGTCCCGCGTCCACCATGCGCGCCACGGCGGTGCACTCGGCGCGGTGCACGGTCACCACTCCCCCGCGCACCGCGAAGCCGGTGACCGCGTCGAGCGGTACGGGCGTGCAGCACCCGGCGAGCCGGACGCTGGCCTCGGGCCGGTCGACGACGGTGATCGCGGCGCCTGGCCGCGGGGCGGGCTCGTCGCCCGTGGTCGCGTCGGCGGTGGACCGTGCGGTCGCCTCGGCGGCCTTGGCGGTGCCGGCGGCCCCGGAGTCGGCTGCCGGTGCAGGGCCCTCGTGCTCGGCCGGGGTCGGGTGCGTCGCCAGCCATCGCTGGATGGCGATCCGGGCGGCGGGGGTGTGGGCGTGCTCCAGCCACTCTCTGGAGGGCTCCGAAGCGGGGTCCTGGCCCATGAGGAGCTGAACGGTGTCCCCGTCCCGCAGAACCGTGCTGAGGGTCGCCAGGCGGCCGTTGACGCGGGCGCCCATGCAGGCGTGCGCGTCCTCGCCGTACTGCTCGTAGGCGGCGTCCACGCAGGTGGCGCCCTCGGGCAGGCCGAGGGTTCCGCCGTCGGGGCGGAAGACGGTGATCTCGCGGTCCTGGGCGAGGTCCTCGCGCAGGGTGGACCAGAAGGTGTCGGGGTCGGGAGCGCCTTCCTGCCAGTCCAGGAGGCGGGAGAGCCAGCCGGGCCGGGTGGGGTCGACGCGTTCCTCGTCTGCCGGGACTCGCTGCCCGGTCTGCTCCTCCGCGGTCCCCGTGTACGGGTTGCCGAGTGCGACGACGCCGGCCTCGGCGACCTTGTGCATCTGGTGGGTACGGATGAGGACTTCGGCGACCTGGCCGTCCTCGCGGGCGACGGCGGTGTGCAGCGACTGGTACAGGTTGAACTTGGGGACGGCGATGAAGTCCTTGAACTCCGAGACGACCGGGGTCATGCAGGTGTGCAGTTCGCCCAGGACGGCGTAACAGTCGGCGTCCTCGTTCACGAGCACCAGCAGCCGGCCGAAGTCGGCGCCCCGCATCCGGCCGCGCTTGCGGGACACGCGGTGCACGGAGACGAAGTGCCGTGGGCGGATGAGGACTTCGGCCTGGATGTCGGCGTCGCGCAGGATGGCGCGCATCGCGTCGGAGAACTCGGCGAGGGGGTCGTCCGCGCGGGAGGCGTTGTCGACGATCAACTCGCGCGTGTGCTCGTACTCCTCGGGATGGAGGATCGCGAAGACGAGGTCTTCCAGTTCGGTCTTGAGGGCCTGGACGCCGAGGCGTTCGGCGAGCGGGATGAGGACGTCCCGGGTCACCTTGGCGATGCGTTCCTGTTTCTCGGGGCGCATCACGCCGAGGGTGCGCATGTTGTGCAGTCGGTCGGCGAGTTTGATCGACATCACGCGGACGTCGTTGCCGGTGGCGACGAGCATCTTGCGGAAGGTCTCGGGCTCGGCGGCCGCCCCGTAGTCGACCTTCTCCAGCTTCGTGACGCCGTCGACGATGTAGCGCACCTCGGCGCCGAACTGCTCGCCGACCTGGTCGAGGGTCACATCGGTGTCCTCGACGGTGTCGTGGAGCAGAGACGCCGTCAAGGTCGTGGTCTCCGCGCCGAGTTCGGCGAGGATCAGCGTCACGGCGAGCGGGTGGGTGATGTACGGCTCGCCGCTCTTGCGCATCTGGCCGCGGTGCGAGGACTCGGCGAGCACATAGGCGCGGTGCAGCGGTTGCAGGTCGGCGTCGGGGTAATGGGCGCGGTGGGCCTCGACCACATGGCCGATGGCGTCGGGCAGCCGGCCGCGGGAGGCCGGTCCGAGCAACGCGGCCCGGCCCAGGCGGCGCAGGTCGATCCGGGGGCGACTGCGCCTGCGGGGGGCTGCAGGCACTGCAGGCACTACCGGGCCTGGGGTCGCAGGGTTCGTGGCCTCCGCACTCATGGGCACCTCCGGCTGCGTGGACCGGCGGACGGGGTGTCCCAGGGCGGACACGGCTCAGGGGACTGGTCAACGGTCCCCCGTCCGGGCCGGTGCTTGATGCTACCGACCCCACCACGCCCGACTGACCGCCTCTCGCCGAGCGTGAAACGGATCACCCATTCGAGCGAAGGATCAGGGGTTTACGGTTTTGAGCCGCCTGACCTGGAGGCGGTCATGAATTCGAACCCACGACCGGCCCCGGGGGCTGCTCCTCCACACCCCCGGCCCCTTCCTGCCTCCGATGCCAAACCGAGGCCTCGTCAGCGAACGGCGGTTTCCAGCCACTCGGGATCGATCTCGCCTGTGGCCACGATCACTGCGGGTCCGGTCATCTCGATCTCGCCGTCGGGCCGCTCGGTAATCACCAGACGGCCGCCGGGCAGGTCCACGGTGTACGTGGCGGGCGTCCCGGTGACCGCCGGGTCGGCGCCGTCCCGGCGGGCGGCCGCCACGGCGACGGCGCACGCGCCCGTGCCGCACGAGCGGGTCTCGCCGGACCCCCGCTCGTGCACCCGCAGGGCGACGTGCCGCGGGCCCCGGTCCACGACGAACTCGACGTTGACCCCGTCCGGGTAAGCGGAGGCGGGGCTGAAGGGCGGCGGAGCGTGCAGCGCGCCCGCGTGCGCGAGGTCGTCCACGAAGGCGACGGCGTGCGGGTTGCCCATGTTCACGTTCCGCGCGGGCCAGCTGCGCCCGTCGACGCTCACGGTGACCTCCCCTTCGGGCAGCCGCGCCTTGCCCATGCCGACGGTGATGTCCCCGTCCTTGGCGAGGTGGACGCTCTTCACACCCCCGCGCGTGGCGACGGCGAGGTCCCCCTCAGGGATGAGACCGGCGTGCTGGAGGTAGCGCGCGAAGACCCGGACCCCGTTGCCGCACATCTCGGCGATCGAGCCGTCGCCGTTGCGGTAGTCCATGAACCACTCCGCTTCGGCCGCCATGTCCTTCGCCTCGGGGTGCGCGGCGGACCGCACGACGTGCAGCAGTCCGTCGCCGCCGATGCCCGCGCGACGGTCGCACAAAGCGGCGACGGCGGTCGGGGGGAGGTCGATGGCGTTCTCGGGGTCCGGGACGATCACGAAGTCGTTCTCGGTGCCGTGCCCCTTGAGGAAGGCGATCCGGGTGCTCATCCCTCGATCGTACGGGGTGGCACGCGCCGGGCTCAGCGCAGTCGGGCGACCCGCCCGACGGCCAGGGCGACCACCGCCGCGACCATCACGACGTAAGCGAGGACGACCCGCCAGTCGGGTCGGCGACCGGAGCCGCGCTGGGGCAGACCGGGCCATGTGTAGCCGACGCGGCGGGCGGCCATCATTCCCCAGCCGGCCGCGCAGGAGCAGATCAGCAGCCCGAGCATGGCGATCATGGCCCCGCTGTCGCCGAAGTCGAAGGCGAGCGGGAAGGCGAACATCAGGGAGCCGGTCGCGGCCAGCGCCACGATGGGCGCGAGCTGCCAGATCCGGAGCCGGCGCTGCGGGCGCAGTTCGACCTCGACCTCGGGGCCGCCCGCGAACATCTCCTCGGGCTCGGGACCGTCGTCGGTCACCCCGCCGACGGTGTCGTCCTCGTCCGGCCCGTCGGGGCTCAGACGGGCTTCCTCGGGCTCCGGTTCACCACGCTCGGTGGTCACCTGCTCAGTGCCTTTTGCGGTGTCGCGAGGGCCGGCCTCCATCGCCACGCGCCCTCCCAACTCGGACTCCACTTGGTCGATCGAAGCTCGATGATGGCACGGCGTCGGAGGCCCGGAAGGCGGCCTGGGCGTCCCGATGCCATGACGTGATCAGGCTGTAACCGGTCGTTCCACCAACGCCAACGCGAGCTCCGGAAGTTCGGTGAGATCAGCCGCAGCCCCACTCAACCAGTGCACCCGCGGATCGCGCCTGAACCAGGAATCCTGACGGCGCGCGAAGCGCTTGGTGGCACGGACCGTCTCCGCGCGCGCCTCCGCCTGCGTGCACTGGCCGGTGAGGGCCGAGAGAACCTGCTGGTAGCCGAGCGCGCGCGACGCCGTACGCCCCTCGCGCAGGCCCCGCGCCTCCAGCGCGCGGACCTCGTCCACGAGCCCCGCGTCCCACATCCGGTCGACGCGGCGGGCGATGCGCTCGTCGAGTTCGGGGCGGGCCACGTCGACCCCGATCTGGACGGTGTCGTAGACGGAGTCATGGCCGGGCAGGTTGGCCGTGAAGGGCTTTCCGGTGATCTCGATCACCTCCAGGGCCCGGACGATACGGCGGCCGTTGCCGGGCAGGATCGCGTGCGCGGCCTCGGGATCGGCGGCGGCCAGCCGGGCGTGCAGCGCGCCCGATCCGCGCAGGGTGAGCTCCTCCTCGAGCCGGGCGCGGACCTCGGGGTCGGTGCCGGGGAACTCCAGGTTGTCGACGGCGCCGCGGACGTACAGCCCGGAGCCGCCGACGAGAACCGGCCATCGGCCCTCGGCGAGCAGGGCGTCGATCCGCGCGCGTGCCAGCCGCTGGTACTCGGCGACGGAGGCGGTGACCGTGACGTCCCAGACGTCCAAGAGGTGGTGCGGGACGCCGCCGCGTTCCTCGGGCGTCAGCTTGGCGGTGCCGATGTCCATCCCTCGGTAGAGCTGCATGGAGTCGGCGTTGACGACCTCGCCGCCGAGTCGTCGGGCCAGGAAGACGCCCAGATCGGACTTTCCGGCCGCGGTCGGTCCGACGACGGCGATGACGCGGGGGGCGGGGGGTGCGCTGCTCACGGCACCAGTCTCGCAAACCCCGGCCCCCGCCCTCGAACGAGTTACGTGACGACGCCGGTCCGGGGTCGTTGCCCGTTGCGAGTTTCCCGTCGCCCCGCACAGGGGCGGCGACCCCGGTGGCGCAATCGGACGCACCGGCCAACGCGGGATTTCGCCCGCACGAGTACCGTATGGAGTGGATATGGGCGTTTTGGCGCGACTTTTCCGGAGGTCAAAGGCCTCTGAGGAGGCTGCGACCGAGGAGGCGACCGCCGCCGAGGCACCGTCCGGTACGACGCCGGACGACACCCCGGAGGAGGGCGCCAAGCCGGAGCAGGCTGCCGAGGCCGTGCATGAGACGGCCGAAGCCGGGGATACGACGGAGACAGAGACGGTGGCGGGAACGGGAAGGGCAGCCGAGCCGGTCGCCGCCACCGATGGCGTCGAGATCCCCCGGCAGCAGTCGGCCGAGGAAGCGGCCGACAGCGAGGCCGGCGAAGGCGCCCGCACATGACGCACCCGCGAGGGAAGGTGACCCATGGGTCTTTTGGACAATTTGAAGGCCAGGCTCGCCCCGGCCAAGGGCAAGGTCTCTGACCTCGCGCAACAGCACGGGGACAAGGTTCAGCACGGCATCGACAAAGCCGCCAAGGTCGTCGACGACAGGACCAAGGGCAAGTACAGCGACAGGATCCACACGGGCACCGACAAGGCCAAGGGCGCCATGGACCGGATCGCGCACAAAGAGCCGCCCGCCGGCGGCGGCGACACGTTCACTCCGCCCGGCCCGCCCCCGCCGGCTTCCTGAGCGGACTGCGGAACGGTGAGACGGCGGACGGCCGCGAAGCGCACGCGCTCGCGGCCGTCCGCCGTCTCACCTGCCGCTCCATCTGTCGCTTCATGTGCCGCCTCATGTGCCGTTTCACCCGTGGCGCGTCCTGGAGCCGCGCCGTCCGGCCCGGCTCTACGACCAGGTCGCGACCACGTACCCGACGCCGTACGGAGCGTCCTCGTACAGCAGCACTCCGGTCAGCTCCGCGTCCTCGGCGGCGCCCGCGAGCACCTGCCAGGGCGCCCGGCCCGAGACCTTGAGCTCGGACGCCAGTTCGGGGTCCAGTGCCTTGAGCGCCGCGACGTCCGCCGCGCCGAGCGCCCGCGCGACCTCCGCGTCGAACGGCACCGCGCGCTCGTCGAGATAGCCCGGCGCCTTCAGCGTCCGGCAGGCGCTGGCGTCGCCCATCACCAGCAACGCGACCCGCTTCGCCGCGCCCGCGATCTCCCGGCCGGCCTCCAGACAGCGCTCGGCCGTCAGCGCCTCGCCCACGCCGAGTCCCTCGATCGGGGCATCCGACCACCCGGTCCGCTCCAGCAGCCAGGCGCCCACGGCGAGGGACGGCGGCAGCCCGCGCGGGGACGCCGAGCCCTCGCCGTCGCCGCGGCCGAGCCGCACGGAGAGGTCCACTCCGAAGCCGCGGAACGAGCCCGGGGCACCCTCCAAATGCGGGCCGCGTGCGGACTCCTCGGCGGGGCCGACGACCACCAGCCGGTCCGGCCTCGCGGCCGCCAGCACGGCCAGCGCGTCGGAGCAGGCCGTGCGTGCGGCGTCCAGCTCGGGAGCGGCGCCCGCGGCCACCTCGGGCACGAGAAGGGGCGGGCAGGGGCAGACTGCGGCGGCGACAAGCATGATCGGCAGGGTAACCCCGCGGAAGACTCGCGGGGTGACCACCCGCAGGTGGTCACCCCGGAAGCGCCGGACGCGCCGGACGCGCCGGACGCGTCAGTCGGAGCCGCAGCCGCTGCCCGTGGCGACCGGAAGCGGGGCGGGCACCCCGATCTTGGGCAGACCGAGCAGCACGCCGGCCGGCTTCGCCGCCTTCTCCGCGGTGCGCTTCTCCCAGGCGTCCCCCGCGCGCGTGCGGCGCACTTCCAGGACGGCGCCCTCGGCCAGGAGGTGGTGCGGGGCGGCGTACGTCACCTCGACGACGACGACGTCGCCGGGGCGGACCTCCTGCTCCGGCTTGGTGAAGTGGACCAGGCGGTTGTCGGGGGCACGGCCCGAGAGGCGGTGGGTGGCGCCGTCCTTGCGGCCCTCGCCCTCGGCCACCATGAGCTCCAGGGTGCGGCCGACCTGCTTCTTGTTCTCCTCCCAGGAGATCTCCTCCTGAACGGCGACGAGACGCTCGTAGCGCGCCTGCACGACCTCCTTGGGGATCTGGTCGTCCATGGTCGCGGCGGGGGTGCCGGGCCGCTTGGAGTACTGGAACGTGAACGCCTGGGCGAAGCGGGCCTCGCGGACCGCGTGGAGGGTCTGCTCGAAGTCCTCCTCGGTCTCGCCGGGGAAGCCCACGATGATGTCGGTGGTGATGGCCGCATGCGGGATGGCCGCGCGGACCTTCTCGATGATCCCGAGGTAGCGCTCCTGCCGGTACGAGCGGCGCATCGCCTTCAGGACCGTGTCCGACCCCGACTGCATCGGCATGTGCAGCTGCGGCATGACGTTGGGCGTCTCGGCCATGGCGGCGATGACGTCGTCGGTGAAGTCGCGCGGGTGCGGCGAGGTGAAGCGGACGCGCTCCAGGCCCTCGATCGCGCCACACGCGCGGAGCAGCTTGCTGAACGCCTCACGGTCACCGATGTCGCTGCCGTAAGCGTTTACGTTCTGGCCGAGCAGGGTGATCTCGGAGACGCCCTCGCCGACCAGCGCCTCGATCTCGGCGAGGATGTCGCCGGTGCGGCGGTCCTTCTCCTTGCCGCGCAGGGCCGGGACGATGCAGAAGGTGCAGGTGTTGTTGCAGCCGACAGAGATCGACACCCAGGCCGCGTAAGCGCTTTCGCGGCGCGTCGGCAGCGTGGAGGGGAAGGCCTCCAGCGACTCGGCGATCTCGACCTGCGCCTCTTCCTGCACGCGCGCGCGTTCCAGCAGGACCGGAAGCTTGCCGATGTTGTGCGTGCCGAAGACGACGTCCACCCAGGGCGCCCGCTTCACGATGGTGTCGCGGTCCTTCTGCGCGAGGCAGCCGCCGACCGCGATCTGCATCCCGGGACGGCTCGCCTTGCGCGGCGCGAGCCGGCCGAGGTTGCCGTACAGCCGGTTGTCGGCGTTCTCGCGCACCGCGCAGGTGTTGAAGACGACGACGTCCGCGTCGCCGTCCGACCCCTCGGGTGCGCGCACGTACCCGGCCTCTTCGAGCAGCCCGGACAATCGCTCGGAGTCATGGACGTTCATCTGGCACCCGTAAGTGCGGATTTCGTAGCTCTTGGGTGCTTGAACGTCCACTGCGAGGCTCCGGTCGCTGCTGCTGGTCATGGCTCAAGGGTAGGCGCTCCACGCCGAACGCCCGTCTCCCCGCCGAGCGGCAGGCGCCGCCGGCCGGCCTCAGGGGTCGATGAGACCGGCGCGGATCGCATAGCGGGTGAGCTCCAGGCGGTCGCGCATCCCCAGCTTGTGCAGGAGGTTGGCGCGGTGCCGTTCGACCGTCTTGGCGCTGATGTGGAGCAGCGCGCCGATCTCCCTGGAGGTGTGGCCCTCGGCCACGAGCTTGAGTATCTCCTCCTCGCGCTCGGTGATGGGCCGCTCGGGCAGTCCGTCGACGCCGTCGCCGCGGTGCAGCCGGTCCAGATACGAGCGGACGAGGGCCCGTTCCGCGCCCGGGTAGATGAACGGCTCGTCGCGCACGACCGCCCGGCAGGCCTCGACGAGGTCCCGGTCGGCGACCGACTTGAGGACATAGCCGCCGGCTCCGGCCTTGAGGGCCTCGAAGAAGTACTGCTCGTTGTCGTACATCGTCAGGATGAGAATGGGCAGGTCCGGGAGGCGACGGGAGAGCTCCCGGGCCGCCTGCAGGCCGGTCATCCGGGGCATGGCCACGTCCAGGACGGCCAGGTCGATGTCCCCGGCGCGGGCGCGCTCGACCGCCTCGGCCCCGTCGCCGGCCTCGGCGACCACCGTCAGATCGGGCTCGCCGTCCAGGATGAGCCGCACTCCCCGGCGGACGAGTGTGTGGTCGTCGGCGAGGAGGACGCGGGTCAGCGGGGCGGGTGGTGCGGGTGTGGGAGGTGGTGCGGGTGTGGGGGAGGTCGCTGAGGTGCCGTCCGTCATCGGGGGCCTCCTACCGGGGCGGCGTCCAGTCGGTCGGCGCTCGCCGCCGTGGCCCGCACCGCCACCCGCAGCCGCACGTCTGTCCCTCTCGGCCCGTCGGCCCCCGTCCTCCTCGCCGACGAGACGTCGAGGGTCGCGCCGATCAACAGGGCCCGTTCGCGCATCCCCCGGATGCCGGCGCCCTGTTCCGCCGCCGCGCCCAGGCCGCTGCCGTTGTCCCGGACGAGGAGTTCGACGCCGTCGGCGACCGGACGGACGCGGAGTTCAGCGCGGTCGGCCCCCGAGTGCCGGGCGGTGTTGGTGAGGGCTTCCTGGGCCACGCGGTAGAGCACGAGTTCCGTCTCCTCGGTCAGCGGGGGCAGCCCGGTGCGCAGGTCGTGGCGCACGGTCAGTCCATGGGTGGTGAACTCGGCGGCGAGGGAGCGCAGCGCGCTGAGCAGGCCGAGTTCGTCGAGGACGCCGGGGCGCAGTCGGCGGGCGATGCGGCGAATCTCGTCGAGGCCGGACCGGGTGGCCTCCTGCGCCTGGCCCAGTTCCTCGCGCAGGTCCGCGGGGGCCCGGTCGGCGACGCGCTTGAGCTGGAGCAGCACCGCGGTCAGGGTCTGGCCGACCTCGTCGTGCAGTTCGCGGGCGATGCGGTGGCGCTCGCGTTCCTGTGCGGACAGCGCCCCGGCCGCGCTGGCCGCGCGCTCGGCCTCCAGCCGGTCCAGCATGGCGTTGTAGGTGGTGATCAGCTCTGCCGTCTCGACCGGCCCCGAGACCACGGCACGGGCCCCGGGGTGCAGCAGGTCGGCGTCGGCCATGGCCCGGCCCAGCCGCCCCAGCGGGGCCAGTCCGACGCGCAGCACGACCGCGTTGACGGTCAGCAGCGCGGCCAGGCCCGCCACCACGACGAGCACCTCGCCCGGCAGTATGGGAGTGGAGACGGTGACCGGGCCCAGCAGCAGCGCGGCCGCCACGACCAGGCCGAAGGCGTTGAGGACGAAGATCCGCCAGAACAACGACATGTGCGCGGTTCCTCCTCCCCTGCTCTCTCCGTCTTGCCATGGCACCGCCGTGACCAGCCTCTTCGCCCACCGTCGGCCCTGTCCATCCGTCACGACACCCATGTCGTCACCGTACGGGGGGATGGCAGCATGGCGGCTCAGGGCAGTCGTCGAGAACGTCACAGGAACGATCGGCACGACCGACGCCATCGGCCCAGCCCGCGTGACCGATACGGCCGGTCCGACCGGCACGGCTGGCCGACCGGTACGACCAGCCCGACCGGCACGACCGGCACACGATCAGCAAGGGGAAGAAACGTGTCTGCTCCACGCCTTCGGACGACACCGCTGCCAGGCATCGGAGTCCAGTACGACCTCGTCACGCGGGAGCAGCGCCACCTGTCCGTGGTGGCCCATCGCGACGGCACCCGCACGTTCAGCGTGTACCAAGCCGACGACCCCGACTCCTGCGCCCAGTCCCTGCGGCTGACCGGCACCGAGGCCGACGCGCTGATCGACGCGCTGATGCCCTCCCATCACAGCCCGAGCCTGCTCTACACCACGGACCTGGGCCTGGTCGCCGAGCGGGTCGAGGTGGCGGCGACCTCGCGCTGGAACGGGCGGCTGCTGGGCGACACCCGGATGCGCACGGAGACCGGGGTCTCGATCGTGGCGGTGCTGCGCCGGGCGGAGGCGATTCCGTCCCCGACCCCCGACTTCCGTCTTGCGGGCGGCGACACCCTCATCGTCATCGGCACCCGCGAAGGCGTGGACGCGGCCGCGGCGATACTCGGTCGGGAGTGATCCGTGCACTCCGCAGTCCTGCTGATCGAGTTCGGTTCCATCATCCTCGGCCTCGGCCTGCTCGGGCGGTTCGCCGCCCGTTTCCGGCTCTCGCCGATCCCGCTGTATCTGCTGGCCGGTCTGGCCTTCGGCGAGGGAGGGCTGCTGCCGCTCGGCGCGAGCGAGGAGTTCGTCGCCATCGGCGCCGAGATCGGCGTCATCCTGTTGCTGCTGATGCTCGGCCTGGAGTACACGGCCAGCGATCTCGTCTCCAACCTCAAGTCCCACTATCCGGCCGGCCTCGTGGACTGCGCCCTCAACGCCGTGCCGGGCGCGGCCGCCGCGCTGCTGCTGGGCTGGGGGCCGGTGGCGGCCGTGGTGCTGGCGGGCGTCACCTGGATCTCGTCGTCCGGGGTGATCGCCAAGGTGCTGGGCGATCTGGGCCGGGTCGGCAACCGGGAGACCCCGGTGATCCTGAGCGTGCTGGTCCTGGAGGACCTGGCCATGGCGGTCTACCTGCCCGTCGTGACCGCCCTGGTGGCCGGCGTGGGCCTGGCGGCCGGCAGTGTCACCGTGGCGATCGCACTGGGCGTCGCGGGGCTCGTGCTGTTCGCGGCGGTGCGGTACGGCCGGGTCATCTCCCGTTTCGTGTCGAGCGACGACCCGGAGAAGCTGCTCCTCGTCGTGCTGGGACTGACGATCCTGGTCGCGGGCCTGGCACAGCAGCTCCAGGTGTCGGCAGCGGTGGGGGCGTTCCTGGTCGGCATCGCGCTGTCCGGGGAGGTCGCCGAGGGCGCGCACACCTTGCTCAGTCCGCTGCGGGACCTGTTCGCCGCGGTCTTCTTCGTCTTCTTCGGGCTGCACACCGACCCGGCGAGCATCCCTCCCGTCCTGCTGCCCGCCCTCGCGCTGGCGATCGTGACCGCCGCGACGAAGATCGCCACGGGCTACTGGGCGGCCCGGCGGGCCGGGATCTCGGTCAAGGGGCGCTGGCGGACGGGCGGCGCGCTGGTGGCGCGCGGGGAGTTCTCGATCGTCATCGCCGGACTGGCCGTCACCGCCGGAATCGAGCCGTCACTGGGCCCGCTGGCGACGGCGTACGTCCTGATCCTGGTCATCGCGGGCCCGATCACCGCCCGCTACACAGAACCGCTGGCGGCACGCTGGGCACGTCGCAAAGCACCCAACAACGCCACCGCCAAGCCTCAGCAGTCACCCGAGACATTGCCACCGACACCGGTGGGCGAGTGAGGCGGAGCCGCTGAGGCAGGTGGGCGAGTGAGGCAGAGCCGCTGAGGCAGGTGGGCGAGTGAGGCAGAGCCGCTCAGGCGGGTGGGCGAGTGAGGCGGAGCCGCTGAGGCGGGTGGGCGAGTGAGGCGGAGCCGCTGAGGCGGGTGGGCGAGTGAGGCGTTGCCGCCGACGCGGGTGGCGACTGAGGCGGGGGCGCTGAGGGCGGTGGGTCGGTTGAGGCGGGGCCCCTGACAGCGGTGGGGTCGGTTGAGGCGGGCCGCCGCCGACGGAGGCGGCCACTGAAGCGTTGCCGCTGACGGCGGAGGGTCGGCTGAGGCGCGGGCACTGAAGGCGGTGGATCGGCTGAGGCGCGATCGCCGGCGACGGAGGGGCCGGCTGAAGCGTTGCCGCTGACAGCGGAGGGTCGGCTGAGGCGCGGGCACTAAAGGCGGTGGATCGGCTGAGGCGCGATCGCCGACGGCGGAGGGGCCGGCTGAAGCGTTGCCGCTGAC